>CAZUWA010000005.1:0-52957 GCA_964623895.1 uncultured Lachnospiraceae bacterium
ATGGTTGAGTAGTTTAACATAGGATTTCTCTCCTTTATATTTTATTACGGGATTTTAGTCTCCCGCTGACTTACAGTTTGATAATGCGTGTCTGCCCACGGGCAGACTGATTGAGATGCTTTCAAGCCTAGCAAACCTCCTTTCAACGATTGATCAAATGATTCTGCAAGCCTTCTTTGGCATCCTGCATTTGCCTAACATTGTTTCCGTCGATGCCGTGATCAAGCAATGCTAAAAGTGCACGTGCGGTCGCTCTGTTGCCATCCTCAATGCTTTCAAGACGCTCATTGTCATTGTTCAACTTCTTGTCAACATGCTTCCTCCATTCTTCAAGAACTTCAATGCGCGCATTCTGTCGGTCATTCGGAGCTTTTGCCGCCCGCGCAGCTTTTGCAATTTTCTCGACTGCATTGAAGCAAAGAACGATGGCAGAACACCCCGCAAGCATCGCCGTAACAATCATTTCAACATTCCACATACCATCAGTCCCCCTTTAACAACGCAGACCAAGTATTTTGTCCGACAACACCGTCGACAGAAAGCGCCTTCGCGTTCTGAAAAGCGCGCACGGCAAAGTCTGTATTTCCGCCGAAACTTCCGTCTGCTTCAAGCGCCTGTCCGTTTTTTCCTTTATAGTTGTGGGCGTTTAAAAGCATCTGCAAAGTGCACACCTCCGAGCATTTCGAGCCTTTTTTCACTTGTGGCAAAGTAACAGTCACCGTTTTTTTCGCATAGTATGCCGCAATAATCTCCGATTCAGCTTGTGCCAACTTATCAAGATTCATCTCCTCTAAAAGCCAATTTACCATTTTCGTGTTGGTGTAAAAACTATGCTCCAAAATGATCGCCGTTGTACCGACCGCTGCCGCACCACGCAATACGCCGTAGTAGTCTCCGTTTTTGCCTTCACGTGTAGCGGTGCGTCCTTTTTGTTTTGTATCCATCACTTCTGCCACGCAGTCTGCGAGCTTCTGTCCCAGTTCCCTGCCGGAACCATTCAATTGTACAAATGCAACAGGATAGTCTACATTTTCATTTATACCACTGCCTTCTACCGCATTCGCGTGTATTGAGATGAGCAGATCCTGCCCTTTTGCCATTCTACCACGTGCTGTAACAGACAAATCATTATTTTGATTGTTCCTTGTGATAGACACCTTAAATCCGCGCTCCACCAAATGACGTTGTAGAAGCAGATGCAGTTTCCAGTTCATCTCGCTTTCATAGTAGTTCCCATTTGCCGGACTGCGGTTGTATTTGCCGTAATGCCCGGCATCAAGCATAATGTTAATTGCCATCACTCTCTCCTTTCTATATCATGGTATCAAGGCTACCGTCCTACCGGCATGGTAACTGATTGCTCTCATACGCTCACCCATTCTCCACAAAGCGTCTCTCCGACGTAGTATAGCCAACAAGCAGTGGTCGTCCCTTGCTCAAAGGTGGGGGCTTCGTCCGTCACCCATTGGATCACCGGAAGTCCAATGGAAGGGCTACTTCCTACCGGCACGGTAAGGATAAATGACCACTCATTGTAAGCATTCTCCAACCCCGGATTGAGTTCAATCATACATCCGCTCATGCCGGAAACAGTACCGACATACACTTTGCCCGGATCGAGTTGCATAACACCTTTAAATTTGATCGCGACCTTTTCCTTTAAAGGAGACTGCGTTGCCGTCTGACCGCTGATCCATCCTTTTTCTCCGAAATAAACCGAAACAGCTCCCGTCGGGTAATGACATTCACTGCCTATTGGAAGATCTGTCGGTAACTGATCATTTTCATCATCAGCCACCACGACTGCCAACTTGACTGCATTGCCCTCTTGATCCCATCCCCATTTTCTTGCTATGATCTGATACATAAATCTTCTCCTTTTTTAAAATTTGCTTCGTTTTTTACCTTTATGCGCTCCCGCGAGCGCTTTTCTTTTGGCGATCTCAAGATAACCGAGCTGTGGCTTCTGCTTTTCTTCCCGTGAGCGGTAACTGAGTGCGAAATAGCGCAGCGCATCGCAGATATGGGTGATTTCATGCGGATGCACCGAAGCATCACTGCCGTTTTTGCTGTCTCTTGTGAGCGCAGGCAGATTGGCGATCAGATTGACGCAATTTTTGAAGATCTGTAAGGTCGGTGTATTGTTGCCGTAGCAATCGGGACGCAGTTTCAGCAGTTCCTTGATGGCAAGCCAACCGGGCACTCTGCGATTATCTGCTGCACGTCCGACAATACCACCTCGCCTAAACAGTTCCGACATCGACAGTCCGCTGTCTTTTTGTCTGCTCGCCATATCCGGCGGCAAAAAGATCTCTTCCGGCACTTCCCCTACAGTATATTCGACAAGCATCGCCGCGGCTTCACTGACGATCAATCCCGGCTGGTGAAGTTCCCTGTAAACATAGATCCTGCCGTCTGGTGAAACAGCAAACCAGAGTGCCGCCAGCATATCCAAACCATAGTCGAAAGACAGATACCTTTTCCAAGAGGACGGTATTTCAAAAGGAGTACAAACGTGCTGTTCGCGGTCGAATTCTTCGAAATACTGCCCTTTAAATAGATCCCAACAGCCATCCAACCATGCGCGGCGCAGATCACTCGGCAAACTTTCGAGACTTTTCAAGTAAGCAGGATCGTTTTCTCTCAACACCTTATTGTCTGAAAGTCGCGCCGGAATAAAGCGATACTCACTCGGTTCTTCTCCCGAACGAAACCGACGGTCAACAAACAGACGTTTCACCCAACCGTGCCCGACACCGCCCGGATTGCAAGTCAAATACATCCGCTTTGGAAAGCCGTTTGTCCCCCTTAAGCAGCCTTTTAGAGCAATAAAGACCTGTTCTTCCATTTGGGTGGCTTCATCAATGAAAATAAAGTCAAATTCCTGCCCCTGATAGCGCAAAAGATCCTTTTCCCTCATGCAATAGCCGCAAAGTATGACAGAGCCGTTTTTAAAAACAAAGTTTTTTTTGCTATCATTGTAACTTGCCAACCCCTCGGTCATCGCCGTCAACGGTCGGATATGATTTTCCCGCAATTCTGCCAACGTGCGCCGCAAGATCAAAATGCGGCATCTCGGATAGTGTAATGCCAACAGCAAACTTTTGACACGTACCGCCCAACTTTTTCCGCCTCCTCTTGCTCCACCGTACGCTACATAGCGTTCGGTAGCTGTTAAAAACTGCATCTGTTTTTCAGAGGGTGTACCTAAATTCAAACTTGCAATTGCGCATTCCTCCTTTCTCCTCTTCAATTATTTCAATCTTCTTTCTGCCTGCAATGACATTCTAACACTTTCCATTCGCGATTTGTGACCTTTTTTCCTCCTCTTTTCCACAAAAAAAGATCTGCCGCACCTCTCGGTACAACAGATCCTTTGATTCTTTTTTACAGCCCCTCGGGGAAGAAAATGACCTGCCCCAGCTCGACACTCCTGAATGCCGCTTCAATGACTCTCAGATCTCTGAGCATCTGTTCATGAGTCACGATCTGTTCCGTCATGCCATCGATCGCAGCGCAGAAATTGCGATAGAAATCATGCACATCGGAATGCGGCCGCTCCAATTCATATGTCGTCGTGGTAATCTCATCTCTGGGCGCCATCGTTTTGGTCAGTCCTGCCGCAGTCTCAACCGGAAGCACATCGCTTTCATGCCATGCCTTGCAGTACACAACTTTTGCCTTCTCTCGCCAATCGGTGATCAGAGCCGTGCCTTTCTTCGCACGCATATAAAAACGCGGCATAGCAATAAAATTATATGTTCCAATCTCTACCAGTGCCTGCGCGCCGTTGTCAAACCAGAAATACAGTTTGAATCCATCATCAACGGTATCATTTGTGATATGGTCAAAGGTGCAGTACAGTCTTTCGATCTTGTGTCCCTTAAAAAGCAACAGCATCTGATCAAAAAGATGAATACCCCAGTCATACAGCATTCCGCCGCCATATTCTTTCAGGCCTCTCCAGTCACTCGGAATGCCGCGACTGCCTTGTACGCGCGATTCCACATTCAAGACCTCGCCGATCTCTCCTGAATCAACCAGTTTCTGCATAGCTAGGTAGTCCACATCCCAACGTCTGTTCTGATGAACGGTCAAACGCATACCGGTCTCGTTTGAAACCGCGATCATCCGTTCAAGTGAAGCCACGGACAAAGTCACCGGCTTTTCGCAGATCACATGTTTCCCTGCACGCATGGCTCTGATTGCCAACTCCTCATGCATATCATTGGGCACGGCAATGGTCAGAATATCAACACTCGGATCGTTTAAAACAGCCTCAAAGCTACTGTATGCAAAGATGCCCGCTGCTCTTGCCGCTTCGTTTCTCTCTTCTTTGATATCGTACACGCCACCCAAAGTCAGCACATCACTGCTTTGTGCTCTGACGGTGTGCCAACCGCCCATACCGCCGTAGCCGATCACTACAAGTTTCTTCATGTTTTTTCCACCTTTCGATCATTTCACGGCAACATTATACTACAATCGAAAGTGTTTTGCAAGCCTTTTTTATATATTTTTCATATTTTTCACTTTGTCAGTAACAAAAGTCCCAAAATCAAAAGAATTTCACCATCCACGTTCTCTTTTTCTCGGTCGCTCATCATCAGCAGGATCAGCCCTGCCAAAACAATGTCTTCCATCGAAAACTTTTTCCCGGTCAGAGAAAACAGCCCGGAAAGAAGTCCTTTTTCATTCTCTCGCTCGCCTTCCGATGCTTGCGTGCGAATGCTTTGGCGTTCCTTTGGTAACCTATATATAGGACGGCGGATACGCCGTTCTTCCCGGTTTCTCTGCTCTTTTTTGACTGCATTTGCACGCATTTCCTCCTCAGTAGGCGTGCTTCGCTGTGTTGAACGCACATTCTGTTCGCCTACAGGCTGTTCCTCTTCTTTCGACAGATATGTCACTCCGCCGTAATCAGGCGGAGGCATGACGCTTTGCTCATTAAATCGTCTGCTGTACACCCTCCTCACTCCTTACACAAATCAGTTCTTCTCTGTTCCCAACTTGTTTGCCAGATCAAGCAATTCCAGAATGCGCAAAACGGTGTCTATACGCTCCTGTCGTTCCTCGCTCATATATGGACGAAGCGCCAATAGAAGTGCTTTTCTCCGACGATTGTTTTCCCCCCACCCCCTGTCAGCCGACTGTCTTTGATCGGGCAACGAGGGGCGATCCTTAGATAGATCTTCCTCAGTATATGCATCTGGAGGAGCGGAATATGTCTGCGATATCTTTCTTGTCGGTTCCTGCGAAGTCTCCGACGCTTCTATCTGTCCACCGCCAAACAGTCCGTCAAGCATACCGGATTTTTTCAAGGTCGTCGCAATGCTCAGCGCTTTTCCGAGCATTTCCGGGTCTTCAAGTAATTTGCCGATCCCGGCAGAGAGATCGGGCAGTTCATCCATTGCCACTGTTTTGTTCTCCCATCACCGTTTTTTTGATTGCTTCCACCGTTTGCGGCGGGAGAGCATTGGTCAGATCTTCTAATTCAGCATCACTTGCTGAAGCGATTCGACGTTTGATCGTACCTGCCTGCATCATAGCGGCAGTCGCTTCCGCTTTGCTCGCACCGGCTGCCATCATGACCGCATAGATCAAAGTCGCAAACTGATCGTTCGGAAGATTGGCGGCTTTGTGAAGTTCTTCCTTATTTAATCCCATTTCAAATACTCCTTTTCTTCTGTTTCTATCACCATTCTATGCCGTATATTGCCGAATTGTTCTTGACAGCGTGTGCAAATTATGCTATAATCATCTCAAAGGAAAGTAGGTGTCAAGATGGAATACAATGTAACCCCGGACAAGCAAAAGCCAATATTGATCGTCACTGTCCTGTTCGGTCTCGGACTTGGAATTGCCATGACACCCATTGTTTTTGACGGACTTCCGCAACTTGTTTTTCAGTGTCTCGGTATGATCATACTCAGTGCTTGCATCCTCATTCTTTCCCGCTATGTCCTCACCGGTTACAGTTATCAACTTTATGATGCGCCGAATCAGATGTCGCAATATCCGAAGCTGAATGTATACCGCATCCGCAAGACTGACAGCAAGATGGCATATTGCATTCCCTTTCACAATATCATTGCCATTTTTCCCCAAAAAAGAGCGCTAAAGATCAAACGCGAGAACCTGTGTGCCTCCATGAATCCCACAGAGGTCTACACAGTCGTTTATTGGGTGGAGGATCATGCCGAAGCTGTATATTTAGAATGTAATGCCGCTTTCGCGGTGGAGATCGGCAAACGCATTGAAATATGGAGTCAGGTTCAGCATATGAAAGACGAATATTAAAAAACAGCTGTTTTGATCGCTATGGCAATCAAAACAGCTGTTTTTTATCCTTATTCTGCCAATTCCTGTGCAACGGTTGGATCAATGCCATCCGTTACTTCCGTCACCGTCACCTTTACGGTTGCGCTAAGCGCGCCATCTGTCGTCGAAGCAGTCAATGTGCATTCACCCACCTTCAGCGCCTTGATGACACCATTTTCAATGGTCGCGACAGCCGGATCATCGGAATCCCAAAGTATAACTGCCCCCTCCAAAGTACAGGCTACCGTCACGGTCTCTTCCCCGTTTACGGGCAGATTCACTTCTGTTTTATCAACAGTCAAAGTCTGCACAGGGGTAACTATCACCGTGACTGTTGCAGTCAACGTCCCATCGGAACTTGAAACAGTAACAGTACATTTTCCGGTTGTGATACCCCTGATCACACCGTCCGACACGGTCGCTACCGCCTCAGCGTCACTCGTCCAAACCAACACAGTATCCATCGGATAAACAGACGGAATGATCGTATCTTCGCTTCCTACCACAATGGTAATTTCTGTTTTGTCAACAATCAAAGAGGGCTCAGGCAATGAAATGACCTCAATCGAAACAATAGCGGTCGTTCCGTAACTGTCGGAAACCGAAATAGTTGCATTGCCGACAGAAAGCGCCTTTACAGTCATCCCCTCCTCAAGGGAAACAATTCCTTCACCGGTCATCAATGCACAAATCATCGTGGTATCGTCATCGAAATATTCCGGAACATAAGTTACATTTAACGTCAGAATATCACCAACATAAATCCGAGCACTTATGGGTTCTACCGTAATGCCCGCATTGGGATCCTTTTCGGTGGATTCTACGTTCACTACACAGATCGTGTTGATACCCGTTGCCGGGTTCCCGATCGTGATCGGGCAAAGTCCCGGCTTCTTTCCTGTCACGACACCGTTTTCATCCACAACCGCAATCGAAGGTCTGCTCGATTTGAAGGTCAATGTCATGTCGTCCCCTTCATATTTTGGAACAAATGTGGCAAAAATGGTCGTTTTTCTATCCACCTTGACCTGCAAATTTTCATTTTCAAGAACCACGCCCGCGTTGGGATTGGGTAACGGAATGGCATCGACCGTCTTTTTTCCGCCGATATATGCCGGAACGACCACACCGCTTTCGCGGTCGACGCGCGCAGTTACCTTATAGGAAAGTCCGGACTTTTCATAAATAAATTCGCCCGGTTTTCCTTCTTCCGTCCACCATGCATACAATCTCATTGACTCATCCGGAACTGCTGTCACCTGTTTTGTCAACTCCTCATCGGAGAACCAACCGCCAAAGGTAAACCCTTCTCTGATCGGTGTCGGCAACGCACCACCAAACGGCAACGTCAACTCCACCGAGGGCTTCCCTGTTTCTACGCTGACAATACCGCCGTTTGCGGAGAACACAAGTGTTGCTGAGCGTTCATTCCATTTTGCGACCAAATTAAGGTCTTTAGTGTATTCGTAAGTACCGTCAAAGCAAAGCGTCTGACCATCATACCAGCCGCCGAAAGTAAATCCTTCCTTAGTTGGGATCGGGAAAGTCACAGCACTGCCGTATGTAACCGTAATAACCGTTGCACCCTCCATGCTACCACCGTTGGCATCGAAGGTCACGGTATAGGAATCAGAAGCCCATTCTGCACAGAGCGTGACATCGCTTGCAATCGTCCAAACACCGGATCTAATGCGCTCATCTCCGTAAAACCAGTCTGCAAAAAGGAAACCGTCGCGCACAGGGACCAACAGCGTCACTTCCTCCCCATAGGTAACCGTCTGAGTCTTGGAGGTAACACTTCCGAGATTCGGATCATAAGTAACGACATACTTGCGCGGTGTCCACTTTGCTTGAACCGAAACAGACGCAGTCACCGGCTTAGTAAAATCAAAATTCCAACCATCAAAAGAATACCCTTCCTTCGTGGGAACAGCAGTCGGCTGGGTTGCAAAATTGCCATCCACCACCGTTTGTGTTTCGGTAATTCCCTCAAAGGTCACCAAATAACTGCCGGAACGATGAATGTTCAATACGTAATTCTCGGCAACCGATTCATCCGATGTATAGCAATAGACATAAAAAACATTCAAACCTTCTTGAAGTTCCAACACTTTATTAACGATTGGGTTTTGCATACCGATATCCTTGGAGATCATCCAAGAAACACCCTTTGCAACTTCCACATAATGACGAAGTTCGAGAATCGCCGTTTCGTTCGGTAAATAAATATCAAATGTATTCTCCTGTCCAACAACGGAAAGTTGACCGGATGCAAGGACATTGAAAATATCTCCGGAAATCTGTTCGGTAGAAGTCGGCTGATCATCCGAACTCACCGGCTCGAGCGGCTTATTGTTACAGGATGCCAAAGCACCTGCCAACATCATCAATGCCATCAAAACAGACATGACACGAATAGCGCTGTTTTTCATCATTTTCTCCTTTTCTGATAAAATTGATATAACTTTGCAGTGTCAGTATATCATATATTTGTGAATAATTCAAGTGAAAAAATTGTGTTTTTGATGAAATCAAAACGACTTTGCCGAAGCAAAGTCGTTTCAGACTCGGACTGTCAACAAAGTCCCAAAAGGGGCTTTGTTTTTTGCCAAAAAATAATAAGAGGAATGCAATATGATCATTCAATTCATAATGCCTCCTTATATAAGAGTTGCTCTTATTTTATACCAATTTGTAGCTGCAAAATCCGTTTTTAAAGAAAAACTGACTAAGCAGAGCTTAATCAGTTTTTCGGATTACTATGATAAAATATATAGTTGATTTTGACTTGAACCGTTGTATGCCAAACGGCATACACAGTGGTATGAGAAAACAATTAATTTTGTTTTACTCGATTTGATAAATATTACATCAACCGGTAATACCGGAACGCTCAATACCCTGAACCAACGACTTCTGGAAGAAGAGGTACAGAATCAACAGCGGAATGATGATAAGCAACGAACAAGTATTCTTGATCGCCGTATCCCACAAATTCTTACCGGCATAATTGGTTGTCAGCGATTTCGGAACCTTGACGATGTTCGGCATCAAAATGATCTTCTGTCCGCTCGGGAAGAGGAGCTTCGTGTAGAAGTTATCCGTCCACTGCCAAGAGAAGGCAAAAATGAATACCGTCAACAACATCGGAACAGAAAGCGGAATGATGATAGTTACGAATGTTCTGAACACCCCCGAACCGTCAATGTACGCCGATTCCTCCAGTTCATCCGGAACGCCCTTAAAGAACTGACGTAGTAAGAAGATGTACAAACCATTCTTGTAAGCAAGTCCGGTAAGCGACAGGATCGCCATCGGCCAATAGGAGTCAAGCAGACTCCAACCCTTTGCTGCCTTGAATGCCTCAACAAAATTGCCACCTGTAAAGAGCGCCTTAATACCTTCAACAAGAGAATTGAGGTAAAGCGGATTGAACCTTGCAAAGTTTGAGAACATTGCGCCACGGATCACGATATGCGGAACAACCATCGTGAAGATGACCAACATAAAGATCGTACCGTTGAACTTGAACTTAAACTTTGCAAAACCGTAAGCGATAATGCAACAAGTCAAAGTCTGTAAAACCGCACACAGAAGACTGAGCACTGTGGTGTTAAGAAGTGCTTCAAAGAAGTCATTCTCCAAAATAATGTACTTGTATTGATCCAATGTCCAGTTTTTAGGGATCAATTTTACCGTAACGTCTACGAAATCCTCCATGCCCATAAAAGAGCCGGCAATCTTCGAATAGAAAGGAAAGAGGATTACATACGCGACACCGACAAGCAGAACAAATCTGAAGACCTTGAACAGCAATGATGCAACGAAGTTCATGTTGAGGAACTTTAATCTGAAACGAGTCCATTTCGAGGTACGCTCAAACTCAACTCTGATCTTGTTCTTGCTTTCTCTCAAGACCTTGGTTTCTTTTTCATTTGCAGTATTATTCATGAAATGCTCCTCCTTTCCTCAGTCTCTTCTTTGGTAGAAGACATACGCAGAAATAACCATCGTTACGATCGCAATGATCAACATAACCAAAAGGAAATATACCCAAGCCATCGCAGATGCCGTAGTATCGCTACTCTGCGTGCGAATCAAATTGATGACCACGTTCGACTGTGATGTGAAAGCATCGATCACAGTATAAACAGTATTTACAAGGATCATCGGGGAGATCATCGGGAAGGTGATCTTCCAGAAGGTTTCCCAAGTGGTCGCACCGTCGATAGAGCAAGACTCATAGATTGCAGGAGAAATGGACTGTAGACCTGCAAGGAAGATCAACAACTGTACGCCCGAACGATTGATGATACCGTAAATGTTGTTTACAAGATCAGTGACATATTCAACCAATTCCGTACCGACCTTCATGCTGTCAAAGATCCTTGCTAAGTCATAATTCGAAATAATATCCGATGCACTGCTGCCCGTACTACCGTTATCCGCACCCGCGGTCGAACCCATCATGTCGTTGATAACGTTACTGCTATCCAACTCGTCTATCAGACCTGTGCCCAAGATAACCGGCACAAAGAAGATCGCTCTGAAGATGGCTCTGCCGACCATTTTCTGGTTCAGCAGCACTGCCATAAACAGGGAGAAAATAACGATCGCGGGAATATCAAAGACCAACTGCTGGATACCACTGGTCAATGTTTTGGTAAACGTCGCATCCTCTGTAAAAATATAGATATAGTTTTTCAGTCCGACAAATGTACCGTTCGCATTCGCCTTATCGAGGAAACTGTAACGGATGGAGGTATAGATCATCGGAAGGTAGACTGCGATAAAGCCGATGAGGAAGGGGGCGATAAACCACCATCCCGCCTTCGCTTTCTTTTTGTCAAGCGAAGCAACCTTCCTGCGTCTCTTTTTCGGAGTTGCCATGGAAGAAATACTCTTGGTGTTATCCATTATCTTTCACTCCTTTCTCCGGTCAGACCTTGAGGAAGCTGTAAGCTTCCACAAGGACATTTTCACCGTTAATGTTCACAAGAACATCGAAATAGTTGTAGTTGAGATAGAACGATACGCCATTATCGTAACTTACCTTCACCACACTGCTATCGTTGATCACATATTCGGACTTCAAAACGTTTCCGTCCACATCGATCTTGCCAGTCACGGTCAAAACATACTTTCCGTTTTCATCGATATAGTATGTGCCTACATAGCTGTCTCTGGTGTACGCACTGGGATCCATTCTGTCTGCTTCTTCAACTTTATAAAGAGGCGCATACTGATCCATTACCGCATCGAGAGACGCTTTAGCCGCTTCAAAATCCTTCTTTGCAGCCGCCAGGTTCGCAACATACTGCTCTTTTTCGCCAACAGCGATCGCAGCGTCGATCTTTACTTTCAAAGCATCAATCTCAGCCATCTTCTCTTCAGTTAGTTCACCGCTCTTCAAAATTTCAAGGATTTGCGCTCTGTAGATATTCGGCTCGGTTTCAGTCTTTCTCTTGATTAACGCTTCTGCACTTTCCACTCTGGTTTTTGCTGCGTTATACTCGGCAATTGCCTTTTGGATTGCTTCTCTCGAAATTCTGTAGCTTTCAGCACTTTCGTCGGCATCAGGAAGTCTTTCTGAAACAATATACTCATGCTTTTCAAAGGTTGCACTCTGAACGTCCTTCAAAAGTTCATTCAAAGTACGGTAGGTATCAATGATATCCTCTTTCCATGTGCTATAGTCCAAAGAATAATACTTAGAATACTCGCTGTTTTCCTTGAGGTATCTGGTATTCTGGGTAGCAATGATGAAATACGGCGATGCACCGTTTTCAATCAAGCGCAGGATCTCGATCTTAAGGTCAGAAGACATGTTGGTTGCCGTACCTGCATAGTTCAAGTTACCGTGCAGTACCATCGATACAAACGGAACATATTCACTGGTCTTTAGATAGTTACTACCCGTTAACGACATGTTCAGAACATGATCCACATAAGGCAAGGTATATGCGTTACCACCATCGACCATCACAGAACCATAGTCATTTGCCATTTTTTCAAGAATTCTTTCGGTGAATTCTCTGGTATCCTCTCTGTTATAGGGCTCATCCTCATCAAAGTCAGAGTTGAGGTCTGTACCAAGAGAGCCAACGGAAATACCCATATTTCCGAATTTGGCATAGTTCTTATTGAATGTCGTGTAGAAGTAATCGTACACCGACGCGGACACAGCCAAAAGACCGGTGTTCATAAAGATCTGGAAGGTGCTGTCGTATTCTTTCTTGGTAATGTAACGATCGTCGATCGTCTTAACCGCATGGTCGTCGTTAGAATAACCATCGAACAGTTTGTCTTTTTGCATATATGCAAAGTCGAAGTCGGGGTAAACACCGACACTGTTTTCTTTGGCAAAGGAAACGAAATCGCTAAATCCCTTATTACCGCCAACGACCTTTTGGAAATTCACCTTATATGGCATGGTGGAAGATAGACCACCATTCGCAAAGCCCTTCAGTCTTATATTGACATTGGTAATGCTGTAGCCCTCTTCTTCGCCATTGTCGTTAACAATGGTTACATTCTTCAACTCATTGACGATCATTTGGAGATCATCAAAAGTAGTCAAGGCAATCTGCTTAGTCGTCGGAACGGTCAGCACGCTTGTCTGGATGCTCATCGAACCGAATGCTTCCAAATACAGCGGAATATCACCGTCTGTTTTTTCAAGAGGAGTCAGGATGCCCTTGCTCAAGAGATAATCACGGTAAGCCGCAGCCATACCGGAATAGGTTGCCTCGTGCTCTGCATCCTTATACGCCGTCTTTTCCACATTCTCGCCGGAGACGTTCTGGAGCATATACACCTTTATGGTATAACTTCCGCTGTACTTTCTCTCTGAAACGACCGTCCAAGCCTGGTCAGAACCGACGGAGATCGAGTCCGCAAGGTTGTAGCTGTCGCTCGGTCGGGGGGTAACTGTCACGTATGCATAGTTGTAAGGATGACGCGCGCCGCCCGATCCTGCAACAATCGACGCAAGCGTCGAACCGCTGGTGATGACCGCAAAGAAGCCATTGGAGGTAGTGATCTCAAAGGTGTTGTCGACAATCGTGTCTTCCCCTTTATTCTCGTCCTTCTCAATATCATCTTCCTCGGAATCCTTTGGGGGAGCAACATACTCTACAGTCTCAAATTTGATCTCATGACAGAAGGAACAAGTATATTTATAGATACCGAGTTGTCCTTCCGATTCTGCAATGATACATTCGGGTGTACCATAAGTATGCCCACATGCCTTCACCGTTGTTTTATTGATTACGTTTCCGCATGTTGTGCATTCTTCCCACTGATGGTAGTCTTCGTGACATCCAGTCTTGTCATTCTTGACTGTATAGTTATGACCAAGAGCCGGTTCGACATTTTCCTGTATTACCACTTCGTGTCCGCAGTGAATGCATTCAGTGTAGTAGTAGCCGGCTTTCGTACAGGTGGGATCTTTCAGTTCAATATCATCATATACATGATCGACCGCAGTCTGCGAAACCACTCTGCCGTTTTCTTTGATGGTTAGATAACATTTACCGTTTCGATAGGTGTATTCCGAACTATAGCTTTCCTTATAACCGCAGTCGGTACACACACCGTTCACCATTTCGTGGTATTCATCGCTGATCTCCCGATGTGTTTTACCACAATCCTTGCAAGTGTATGCCATATAACAGATATGATTTGTACGATCTGACGTCTTAACACCTTCACCGGACGGCTGATGCAGTCCTTTGGTAATCTCCTTGTGATTACAAAGCGTACAGGTCAGTGTCTTGACACAAATGCCATCGACCTCTGTGTACACCGCTTCGCCGTAAGTGTGTTCGATATCCGTTTCCACAATCGCTTCGCAAAGAGTACAATAATCGATCGTATAGCATCTGCCGTTCTTATGAACTTCCTGATGCTTTGTGGGATCAAAGGTATGATCAATCTCTGCAAGTTCGACATCGGGATTCAATTGATCGCAAACGCCTTCATACTGGTATACACGTTTGCCGTTGACCATTTCGTATACCGCTGTTCCATCTTCGCCGATCACGGGATTGATGCCGTTTACACAGTGTTGTGCCTCATAGCAAATGTGATTTTCTTTATCCGCGTAGGTAAAGTCTTCGTAACTGTGTTCGATCTTCGGTGTAGTAACAATATAAGTCTTGTAATCAGGCTTGCTGGAAGGATTCAGTTCGTATTCCTTATCCAATTTATCATTACATGTCTTACACTGCATCTCCGATTTACCTTCCGACTGGCAGGTAGCCGGGATCAGAACTTTTGCAGAGGAACCGATATAATTGTGCTCACACGCTTTGGTCTCCAAAACGCGCAGTTCCTCGCCGCATACTGCACAGTACTCGTACTTCTTGTAATCGGTGCCGGTGCTACAGTCTGCTTCCACTATTCTGATAACCGGTCTGTGGTTACAAACTTCTTCAGCAGTACCGTCCGACTTTAAGGTATACTTACGAGTTGTATCCTCAATGATTCCGTATACAGGGAAACGCATTTTTTCGGCAGTTCCCTTGTAATCAACCGGGAGCGTGTGGTATGCATTGTCCGGACCATAAAGAGTACCGGAACTGAAGGATACCGCAGTGCCGATAAAGTCTTCAAAGCGAATGATCGTACCGGAACCATCGGGAATAAAGGTATAACCGGTGTACTCGTTGCTTCCTGCACCCATGTAAGGAAGAATCTGTACAGAGTTCAGTCTGAAATTTTCTTCATCGAAGGTGATAGAGTTTGCAGGAAGTCTGACAACAAAGCCATCCTCCTCAATTCTATACTCAAGCGCCATCTTGAAGACGGGCAGTGTTTCCTTATTACCAACAAATTCAGTCAACTCGTGGTCATATGCCAGTGTGTCATAGTTGTATTCGGGAACCCATGAACGAATGATCGACTCGATCTTGTTCTTTTCCTGATTGGTTGCCATCTCCTGACCGGAGAGGTAATAGATCGACATTCTGCCGCTGTAAGATCCGGACAATCCCTCTGCATAACCTTCACTGGTGTAGGTCTTCGACGCAGAAGAACCGTCCCACTTTTCAAGAACCGGGAACTGTGCTTCACGCTCACGGATCTGGCTTGCGGTCAGACCGGACTGGTTCATGTCGTGGCATCCATAGAAGGAATTCATCTTTCTAAGATCTACGGGGTCTTCGATACGCGCAAGAATGACATTCTCAAAACGGTACTTTTCCATTGTAAAAGGAACAAGTCTTCTCTCGTCCTCTTGACCAATGGTATATTCTACGCAGATACCGTTTTTAATGTAAGAGACTTTGATCTGCTGTCTCGCTGCCGAGTCAGCATAACTGTTCATCGTTTCGGTCTTACCGGTCTTGATGGTGTCATAACTGATGATAAGTTGTGCCATCATCGGGCGGAATACCGATTTGGAAGTGACAGATGTCAGAGCCTCATATGGGTTGGTAAACAGGATCTGACCGGTCGTTGTGTTTTTGATAGCAACTTCACCACTGTCTTCCTGTACATACAGCGCATAGCCGTCTTTTTCGATGTAGGGCGAATAGGTGTATACCGGATTTCCGTGTTCATCCACCTTCTGCACGCCGTTTTCATCAAGAACAGGGGTCTTGATGCTCATCGCATTCAGTTTGTCAAGATCGGAAACATATTGCAGTTTCTCGAACGCAGTCATCCACTCATCCGGTGTCAGTTCCGTGACAGTTGTCTCGTTCTCGTTGTCATCATCTTCACTCGGATCGACTGTTTCGTCCGCATATATCGGAACGATCGTAGCAGTCAGTACAGTTGTAAATGCTCCAACGACCATCAGCAAAGCAAGAAGAGCAGATAAAAATCTGGTCATTACTGTTTTCATTTTTATTCTCTCCTTTCTCTACATACGGAATGACAATTCTGTAAAGATGTTGCCAACGAAAGAGGTCATCTTCATCAAAAGTCCTGAGAACAAAATCACTAAGAACATGATGATACACATACCTACAATCGTACCGAGAATTGTCAAAATGTTTTTGCTCATGGTATAGTCATGTGTAACCATAACGCCAAAGAACAGCATTATGAAGAACCATACCCAAGCGAAACCGGTAATCAAAGACACAAATCCTGTCTCAGATTCGGTTACAAAATTGGAAATTACAGTTGCAATAATGATCAAGTAAGACAAGGGCGATGCCGCATAGCAAGTAGCAATGAAGATATCCTTGAATGTTCCTTCACCCTCCATCAATGTGGTCAGACACCAGTTTGCAGTCACGAACAGCATGAGCGGTACAACGATACCAATTGCCTGCGTGAGTGCACTGCCTGCCGTCGCATTTGTCGAACCGCTGACGATGTAACTGGTACCGAAAGACTGATACACAAACGCAATGGTCACCATCACAAGCCAGAAGATCGCCCCTCTGACCGATCCTCTTTTCTCGTGTTTAAGATCCCAGAAACCGTCAAACGGATGGACAATCACATGGAATGCATAGAGAATTTCTTCACCGACGTTTCTCTTACCCTTCTTATGCGTTGCCCTATCGTTGACCTTTTCAACAAACCCAAGGAATTTGGACAGAGCGATCAACAGAACCACTGCAATGACCACGATCCAAATAAGAATCTTGGAGATCAAGTCTTTTCTGTACATCTTGAATGAATCGGAATAACTGCTCTTATCATATGCGGTTTTGTACATATCCATGGCTTCTTCCCATTTACCTTCTCTGTAAAGGGTGTCACCAATACCGACATATGCTGCATCATAGTTATTATTTCTCTTTAAAATCTCTTTCCAGTCATCCTCAGCCTTGTCATACTCTTTATTGTTGGTATGCTCAAGCGCCGTCATAAGAATGTCGCCATACTCCGTTCTCTTATAGATCGTAATAGAGTTGTTTTCCTGGTCGAGCGCCAACAAACGGCAGGGAATACCGGATGCATCTTCAGTCACGAACTGATAAGCGATAGCGGAAATAGTTTTGGTATTACCAAGCTGAGAACCCTTATCACCAAAGACGACCAACAGGTTACCATTCTTGTCGTATGTGAAAATATGGCTTCTCTTTTGGTCTGCGATCGACCATGTACCTTCCTGACCGATTGCCACATCAACGATCTTAGAAGCCCCTGTCGGCGCACCTTGATTGGTTGTGGTCAACTTATTGCTGACGGAAACTTCGCCGGAAGGCGGATAGAAGCCGTTTCGACGCATGATGTCATCGCCGTTTGGGTTCAATTTCTTCACCGGTGCATAGTCGCTTGAAGTGGACTTTCCGGTCACTGCGCTCTGCTGAGAAGACTCATCGATCGCATCGGTGGTGACATAGATCATGTCATTCTCATCAATATCGATGTTGTTAAATGGGTAAGAGAGATTCTGCTCATTCTGTGCTTTCTGCGCCGCCGTTTGGAATCTCGACCACAGAGCATCCAGTACGCTTGAGTCCGCCTTTGTGGAAGCCACAATACAGCTGAAAGCACCATCAGCATTGAGCGCGATCACGCCCTCATATGTATCTCTCGATACAACGTAGATTGTCCCCGATTTGTTTACTGCCACCGCAACGGGTGCGTAAGATGCATCGCTATCAAAGACATCCGATACCGGACGGTCAAAGTGGCGAAGGTAATTGCCCTCATAGTCGAATACTACCAGTCTTGCGTTTCCTGTATCAGCAACAAAGATCTCACCGTCTTTGCTTCCGGATTTCGAGGTAACAAAGACACCTTCCGGCGCGCTTAACGCGTCTGCAACACCGTTACTGTTTGTAAAGGAAGTCAATATCAGAACGACTTTTTTCAAGTACTTGTCTGTAACAACGATACGATTGTTTTTCGGATCTGCAATATAAACCTTGTTGTTATAGTCTACAAAGAGGTCTTTTGGGGTATTAAGCGGTGTTGTCAAGCCCAAGTCCGAAGAGGTGATCGCGGCACCGTCCGGAGTAAATGCGTCGGGGGACGCTAGCGCTGTACCATCGATCGAGTAGGTATAAGATGCAGCCGTTGAAACGATACTGCCAAACAAAGTGCCGAGAAGCATGCAGAGCGCAATACCCAAGGTGATGAATCTGATTGATTTTTTCATTGTACTCATCCTCCTTAGTCCTTCATACCGGAGGTAGACATCGTCTCGATAATGTTACTCTGCGTGACGACGAACACAGCGATCGGAACGATCATCATAACGACCGTCGAGGCTGCACCGGCGCCCGCACGGACGATACCGCCGGCAAGGATCTGACCGATTGCGTAGTTGAATGTTTTAAGGTCTTCACTGTAAATATAGATCGAAGAACCGGAATTCCAAAGTCCTTGGAAGGAATATACGATCATTGTCAGCCATGCCGGTTTTACCATCGGCATCGCAATCGTTAAGAATGTTCGTAATTCACTTGCACCGTCCAGTCGTGCCGATTCTAGCACAGCATCGGAAACGGAGGACTCCATGAACTGTTTCATTAAGTAAAGTCCAAGAGTAGAACCCCAAGCAGGTACGATAACCGCCCAAAGGGTATCCACAAAGTGGAGTTTTGACATAATAAAGAAGGAAGAAATCGCACCAACGGTGGAATTGAACATCAACGATTTCACGATCAGTTCAAACATGATCTTTCTTCCCGGAAAGCGCATCTTCGCAAGAACATACGCCGCCATTGAAGAGAACACCAAGTTACCGAACGTTCCGCCCACCGAAATGATGACCGTATTGAAAATGTATCTCGAGAAAGGAACCCAAGAGGTGTTCATCAGCCTAAACAGGTCAAAATAGTTGTCGAATGTCGGGTTTTCAGGCAAGAACTTCGGGGGGAATACCCAAAGTTCATCCAGCGGTTTCAAAGACTGCATAATAGCGTAAAACATCGGCAAAAACATAAATGCGCCAATCAGTATCATGAAAACGGAGATGCCGAAGTCGCCACCTTTGGAACGGTTCAAGACAACACGATGGTTTCTGATTCTTAATTTATTCACTTTTGCCATCTTACTGCCCTACCTTTGAAAGAAGTTTCTGTACCAACATGTTTGCGCCGATCATGATCGCAAACAAAATAGTCGCAATTGCCGAAGCATATCCAATCTCATAACGCTGTCCGCCGTAGTCATCCAAATGGTGCATGATGGTATGTGCCTTATAGTCAACGGAAGGGAATCCGCAGAGCGCAGTAACGATACTACCAAAACCGAACGAACCGGTAATTGCAAGAATCGCACCGAACATCAACTGGTGCTTCATGGACGGCAAAGTGACATACCAAAGTTCCTGCCAACGGTTCTTGATGCCGTCCACTGCACCCGCTTCGTAAAGCGAATGGTCAACGACCTGAAGACCTGCAATGAAAGAGAGGAACGCTGTACCGAGCGATGTCCAAAGGGCGACCACGATACAAAGAGGCATGACGTAATCTGCGTTAGAGAACCACGCAATCGGCGAACTGATAATCCCAAGATCGATCAGCGTACCATTGACCCAACCGTAAGAGTCACTGGAAAACGCCACCTGCCAAATCATGTACACAGAACCCGAAATGGAGGGTGCATAGAAGATCAAAGTGACCAGTGCGCGGACTTTTGGGGGAAGTTCGTTAATGAACCATGCAGTCACAAAGGACAGTAAGTAGGATACAGGTCCTGTGATGGCTGCGAAAATAAGCGTATTTTGGCAAGCGATAATAAAGATATCGTCGTCAAGAAACAATCTGGTGTAGTTATCCATGCCCAAAAAGATCGGCCAGTTGAGCATGTCAAACTGAGTAAAGCTGAGACAGAAGGACAGCAACACCGGTACAACGGTGAAACATAGGAAGATGATATAGAACGGCGCAATCATAATGTACGCGATGTAGTTGTTCTTCATTTCCTTAAGAGTCCACTGCAGCTTTGACATATCCTTCCGAGATACGGCTTTTTTCTTTGCAGGTTTTGCCGTTTCCGGAGTCTTTACTGCGGTATTATCTGACATATTTCCACTCCTTAATACAGTTTAAATTAAACGGGTATCCCTACCTCGCTTTTTCGGAGATACACTCCGAAAAAGCGAAAGATAGTATTATTTTGCACCGGAATTGGAATAAGAAACTTCCTTATAAGCAAGACCGAATTCCTGACGTTTTCTGGTCAATTCCGCATTAATGGTCACCACATATTCCTGAATGGAACTAACGGGATCGGCATTGTTATTATAAACATCCAAGAATGCAAAGTTGACGTAACGCGAAATAATGTAGGAACCGGGATATTCGGGAACACCAACCAAATTGTCAAACTGAGAAACCAAATTGTCTCTCTCGGAAGATGTCCAAGGAAGTTCAAAAAGCGCCTTTTTATTGGCGGTCGGATGCTTCGACTCGGTACCCATTACCGCGGTAACTTCACTTGCATAGTTGGACTGTGCAGAAGCGCTTGTGAACCATGACATAAATTTCCAAGAATCCCATGTCATATCGCGGTCTTTTGCGCCCTTCAGCATGATCAGACCAGTCGTACCGGACGTGGAGTCATTATTGATATTACCGGTTGTTTCGTCAACGCTACCGGGCAGAGGAATAAACTCCCACAAGCCCTTGATTTCAGTGGCGAAGAGTGCAAGTTGTGTGTAGGAGGTATAAGAAACGATACCCATCGGAATTTCACCGGTACGGAAACGGTTGGAGAAATCCGCAGCGATCGGGAACTTATATACCTGGAAGAAATTACACATCGTTTCAAATGCATCGATGGAAAGGTTTTCGTCAAACGAAATGGTCTGTCCGCCGTTGCTGTAAAGGTCTCCGCCCATCTGATAGAGGAACATTTGGAAACCGGCAAGAGAGGTCGGCATTGAAACTTCCATGTTGTTGGCTTGGAGCACACCGATGATCTCATACAGATCGTCCCATGTCTTAGGCGGTTCAATGCCCAGTTCATTAAAGATATCCGCACGATAGAACATCATGTTGAAGGTCTGTTCCTGCGGCAGGCTCCACAAAGAGAACTTCTCATAGTACTCGACTTTTTCTCTTGTGTATTCGCCCTGTTCTGAAGCATCCAGTTTCTTGTACTCCTTTTCGGAAATATAGAATCTGTATCTGGTACTGCCATTCTCGGCTTTGAACTCGGTATAGTTCTTCTTTTCGTATTTATCCAATTGATCATATTCTTCAAGCGAAATACTAGAAGAATACTTAACATCATACGGCGTATATCTTGCTTGAAGGTCTGCATCAAGACTGTCATACTTGCTTGCGTCAATGACCTCATGCAAAGTGATCGGAACAATTGCAGAAGCAGAGAACCATGCATTTTCCGCAACGTTATCATCCTCTTCTTCACCGCGGAAAGCTGCAATGACATTAGAGAAACCGGTGATATACTGTGCATCATACTGCGGATCGTATTCATATCCGTTTTCCGCGCAATATTCTTCCGTACCCATATCGGTCACCTCCACCAACGCGGAACGGATCGCCCAGTTAATGAGATCCGCAGAGCCGTGTCCCATTGAAACATCCGGCCCAACCCCCGCCAAAACGGAAGGCAAGAGTGAACCGCCCGCAACCAGTTTCAAGTTGACCGCAACACCGGTATTCTTGGTAAAGTCATTGTTGATCATGGTACGGATAATGTTCGCTTGGTCACGACCTGTAGTGGTCCATACAATAATCGACTTGGTGTCATCCGTTTTTTCGGTTAGCCCCAGTGTATCATAGTTAGTTGTAAAGGATGCAAAGAACATCTTTACTTCAAAAACAATTGTCTGCCAAAAGGTTGCGTTTGCCTTAGGAAGTTTTGTCGACTGCTTATCCTCTTTGGAATTACCTGCACAAATCATCAGGTAGTCCAGTTCGAGAGGAGATTCCTGTGCATCGGAAACCCATGTACCAAGTGTACCGAGGTTAGACTTTAAGTTATCAAGGTTGCCTGCGATCTCGCTTTCATCACCGCCCATTCTTTCGAGCAACTGCGCAACCTTACGAAGCGTCGCAATGTGCGATCCCGTTGCACCGGTCATGTTTTCAATCTCGTCTGCAATCGCATAAAGTTCTTTTGCTTCTCTGGAAAGCGTCAGCACAGCATCCGGAATTCTTCTGTAGAATCCGTAGTCGCGATCTGCGTCGGGCGTAGAGCCGGCAAGCATCAGGAATTTGATGTACGCACCATTGATATTCTCCATCGAAGCAGAGACACGGCGAATGATATCAGCCATATCGCCAAGGTTTGCTTCCATCTCGATGTAGTTCGTTCCTTTTTCAAGATAGATAGAGAATTCAGTATCGCCGTTGGTGAGATAGGAGCTTTGCCATTCATCCGAATAGTTGAACTTCAATCTGTACGCCTCGGCAAACGGCACGGAAGCCTGCGACTGACTCGCCAATTGCACACGCAGGGTTCTTGAAACGAAAGAACCTTCAATGGTGTTTTGGCTGAAGCGTGTCGCAATCTTGTAAAAGCCCGATTCGGGAACGGTGATCTCATATCTGACCCACTGCCCTATTGCACTCCATTTCTTCTGGTCGCCGGAACCCGCACCGCCGAGAGTATTCAAATATTGAACGGAAGGGTGCTGCGGAGAAGTGACGGAAGACGTCCGGTCATTGGTCGGATAAATAGTTGCATCGGAAGTTGCGCTTGGATATTCCGCTTCCAACTTGATGTATTTCAGTGTAGTCGATGCTTTATCCTTGATATAGGAACTGGGCACTCTATCGCTATACTTGTCAGCAGCACTCTGAAGATTTGCCAAGATCTTGTCATTATGTTCCTTGGCCGCATCAGCGATCTGATCCTCCGTCACATCGACGGCACCCGCAGAGATGTACTGATTGATATACTCTTCATAGGTTGGAAGAGTTTCTGCAGGCACAAGATTGATCTCGGAAATGATCACAGATTCTCTCTGTGCGTACAACTGCAGTGTGTGCTCCCCTTCAGTAAAATAGAATTCCAAAGGTTCGACATACGAACCGGTAGAATCCTGAACGGAAATGGTTCTCCAACAAGGAACCAGTTCTGTATCCGGGCGGATCTCATTGCCGTTGATATCGGGCATGAAGCATCCTTCACCCATTATATCGTAAACTTTGTTTCCGTTTTCATCAGTAACGTAGTTCCGATAGGTTTTGGTCATGGTGACATATGTTGCTTCGTAATACGGGATCTCTCCGTCAATATAAATGGAGCGCTCGATAGAAGTCTTCTTGCTACCCTCTTCATTGATCGAATAATAACGGATCTGCAGAGTATAATAGCCCGCTTGCCCCTGAGGAATGGTCACCTTCCAACCTGCCGCGTCGTGATCGGGCAGGTAGATACCATCCTTAGAGTTGGTCAACTCATCCTTATATTCGTCGGGAAGCGTTCCGTCGTAAACCTCAATATATTTTCTGGTGAAGTTTTTGAGGTATGTGTTGATATTATTGAGAAGTGCCAAATCTTTTTCCTGCTCCTCAGTGAGAGTCGCGGAATATTTTTCATCATCATACTCATGGAAAACATCCGGATTCTGCAGATAGTGCGCATATTCGGTGTAATCCCCATAGATCTTGTTGCTGATCGTATCAGCACTCATATTCGGAGAGGAGAGGCTGAAGCTGGAAACAGATGGGTTGTTCTTGATGAAATCATCAATGTTCTGAAGTGTTTCAATCAAGTTGGCGGAGGTAGAATTAACCTTCGCATCCTCATTGATGAACTTTTTCAGAACATCAGGACTGCACAAGACATTCTTAACATAGTTCGGATCATTCAACGATGAAGAAACATCAAAGGAGAAATCGTCAATGACATCGATCTTAATAGTAGATGATGCATTGTTGGGATCGGAAGAATGACGAGACAGATATTCCTCATAACGAATTGCTGTCAAGATATCCTTCAACTCACCCACGTTTTGGATATCATCCGCACCGAACGAGACAACACTAAAGCCGCCGAAAAGCATGAGCGTCGCCAAAAGCGCAGACAAAATTCTGAGTACTGTGGTTTTGCGCATGGTAAAAAACCATTCCTTTCTTGAGATAAAAAACGCCCGCGATCTTCTAATAAGGTCGGGTCCTCCGAAAAAAGCCGTTATCGATTACAGATCGGTGAAATGGTTCCGCCGTACAGCGGCTTCTTTCAGGCGTTCGGTCACCCAACGGGACTTTTGAAAATCTGTGAGCATTTAAGCGAATCCACACCTCGCGCAAGGCAGTGCATCCGCTTGTTCGAAAGATATAATATCACAGAGAAGCAAAATTGTCAAGAACGTAAATTTTCCTGTTTTCTCGGCACTCGTCGAAAAATTTGAATGTTTTTTTGTCTAAAGTCGTTCGTTTTTCAACCCCTCCGTGTGTTTCTTGGTTTTGACAAAAAAATAAATTTTGTGGTGTAATTTTAATTTACTTATTTTTTATAAAAATGCATCAAATTTATTTGCTTTTGTTGCAATTATGAACAACGCCTTTTTTGTGTAAGCGCCAATTGCTTTTCATGGAGATTAAACCAAATAATGTTTCATTTTTCGAATCATTTTATTCACAAATCGTTTTGTGTATTTTCAACAAAAATCAACATGAAATTTCTACACTTGCAACATCCGTAGTTTTTTTGTTCACGCCTCTCACTTTCAGGATACTTTGAGCCTTTTGGACAAAAGAGCAGCCATTCTTTTGTGCATTTCGACACATTTATCTTTTTCTGCCCATCTTCCATGCGATCTTTTTAAATCTTCCACTTGATTTTCTATTTGATGTATGATATACTACAAAAAGAACATTTGTTCTTTCGAAAGGAGGCAAGTTTGATGAATACACTCAAATACTATGAAAACTATCGAATCATTTTCAAGAGACACGCCCATCTTGAAGGAAGACTGCGTTTTATGGAAGAAAACACCGAGCAATTGCTTTTGGAACTGAACACTTGCCGCTGTGAAATGGACGCCATTGAAAACAGTCTACGCAATTACATTCCTTGCACACTGCCCTATCGGAATTATGTCATGGCCCTCGAAGAACGTGAATTTCTTTTCTATCGTTGTATCAAGCGGATGACAATGTCTGAGACCGCCGAAATGATGGCAGTCAGCCGCGACACCGTCTATCGCATCCGTCGCCGCATTGCCCAACGAAATGGCACCGGTTATGACTTTGATGATACGTAATATAGCGTAGTAGCAGTTGTCGCACATATAAAGAACGGCTTCAGAACCCTTCTGAAACCGTTCTTTATATGGGAAACACCTCTTTATTAAAACTTCTCAACGCAAAAACTTCTAAAGAATGCTCCACACTTGCCAATCCATTCTCTGTTGCCGTCCACCTTCGGATTGCCCACACAAACCTCATTGTCGCAAGTAGAAAGACCGTGCCCGCCATTTTGATAGATGTGCAATTCAAACGGAATCTTTTCTTTCGCAAGAGCGTGCGCAAACACAATAGAATTGGAGCACGGCACCAAACCATCCTCTGCGGTATGCCAAATAAACGCCGGCGGTGTCCGGTCGCTCACCCCTTCTTGAAGATGCAAGACTGTCGGGATCTTTTCAAGTTCTTCCGCCGTATAACCTTCAAGGAGCATCTCATGGCTTGATGCGTGTCCGAGATCCTTGTCGATCACCGGATAGCAAAGTCCCACCGCCTTTGGTGCGCAGTCCAGTAATTTCCCGGCAATTTTCCAAATATCCCGGTATTGTACTGCCAAATTGCCCACCAAATGTCCACCCGCAGAAAAGCCGATCGCGAAAACCTCTTCGGAATTGACGCGCCACTCCTCAGCATGCGCCTTGATATAATCTATCGCAGTTGCAAGTTCGATCAACTGATCAGGATATCTTCCACCTTCATCGTGTACAGTGTAAGTCAGTACGAATGCGTGATAGCCCATCGACAAAAAGCGATACGCAATCGGTTCTCCTTCTCTTTTGCTGACCATTTCATAGCCTCCGCCCGGCACAACGACCACTGCCGGACGTCTCCATTCAAGGCATTGACCGTCAAGAGGTTGATCGGCGATCATACACGAGAGTGTCGCTTTTTTGGTTCCGCATACTACAGCAAGATCAATATCAAATGCTTTCATGATATATATCCTTTCATATTCTTTGTCTGTGTTCTTTATTTATCTTACCATTGGTCGCAAAATTTGTCAAGACTCATATATACCGCCAAAGGGAGAAAAATGCATACATCTTTTTTCAAAGGAATCGCCGCTCCGCGCCGTCGTTTTATTTTTGAAGCGGAATGCGCACAATCGCTTTGAAGAGATCGCCGTCGATCTCGATCTTAAAACTGCCCCTTTGGAGTTCGGTAAAGCTGCGTGCGATTGAGAGCCCCAAGCCATTCCCTTCCGATGTGCGGGCACTGTCCCCACGAACGAAACGTTCCATCAACTCTTCAGCGGAAATATTCAATTGCTCCCTTGAAGTATTGCGCAAAACGATCTGCGCATAATCATCGACCTGCTTACAATCAAGGTAAACGCGCGTACCCGCTTGGGCATATTTAAAGACATTGTTCATCAGATTGTCGAAAATCCGCCAAATTAACCGCCCATCAGCAAGCAATACGCAATCCTCCGCCGAAGCAATCAATTCCAACTGCCTTTCTTTCAGTTTCTCACCGTATTCGCCAGTCATCTGCCCAAAAAGCACACTGCTCTCCATCGGCACAACATTCACCGTAACCATTCCGTTTGCCGCCTTAGACGCCTCAATGAGGTCTTCCGTCAATCGCTTCAACTTTCCCGACTGCCGTGCCAAAACATCTGCGTATTCTCTGATCTTTTCGTTTTCGCATTCCTCGCTTAAAATAAGATCGCTGTAATTGATAATAGAGGTCAGCGGCGTTTTGATGTCATGGCTGACATTCGTGATAAGTTCCGTGCGAAAACGTTCGCTCTTCATCCGCTCCGCAACTGCCAGATTCATACCATTACCAATCGAATTGAGATTTTCCGCGGCCTTTTTAAAGTCTCCAATCATATGAGAAGCAGAGATTTTTTCATCAAGTTTTCCTTTTGCCAACCGATCCGTACCCTTTAAGAGTGTATCAAGCAGGATCGAAAAGTAGAAGACGATCACAAACAGAACCGCAAAGGCAAAAAGGAAAAGTAACACCGACAAAACACTCGCAGATCTCCCCAGAAAAATAACAAACAAGGCACCCACAAACAGCAGACCCATAAAAAAGATCGACTTGATGAACACAGGCAAGCGGTTCAACACAAGCTTCACAAACAGACAGATCAGGCGGATCAGGCGGTAAATAATAGTATTTTTCCACCATTTCCCCTGTTTCAATCGCACGGCAATGTCCATCATCACCACCATCAGTGCCACGCCGCAGAGAATACCGAAAATCAAAAGCAATGCTGCACCGCCATAGGAAAAATCCGTAGGAACGATCCTTACCCGTTCAAAAAAAGCGATGATCAAAAAAGCGGAAAGCGGAATCGACGGTAGCAAAATGTCGAGCGGAATGCGCGTCAAGAAACTGCCAACCACATCGTTTGTATACCGCCTACGGCCTGCGGCAGCAATCAAATAGACAAAACTGCCGACCGACTGCAATCCAAAGAGGACGGTAAGAGGCAGGAAATAGTATTTGAGCTGATGGATGACCTTAAAGATCTTTCTTGCAGCTGAAGCGCCGATACGCTCTGTATTGTAGTATTTCGGATTGCCGATCACACGCGCAAGCATTTCTTTCGGCGTAGAATGGTAGAAAACATCCGCATATTCCTCGCAGTATACCGTGCCGTACAAGCTGACGGCAAATCCGATGATTGAAAGAATCGCTATACCGCCTACCACGATCTTTAAGAAAGTTGATCCGAGCACCGGATAACGTTTCTCACTGTTCGTTCTGTTCATTTTTTCATTCTCCTCTCGTAAAGTCAACCGGTTCATTTTACTTGCTTTGTAATTTATAACCCTGTCCCCACACTACTGTGATATAACGCGGATGCGACGGATCGATCTCTATTTTTTCTCTTAAATGCCTAATGTGTACTGCCACGGTGTTTTCACATCCGAGCGGCGCGTCTTCCCAAACGGCGGTATAAATCTCTTTCGGGGAAAACACTTTACCGGGGGATGTCAAAAACAGCTTCAATATTCCGAATTCGGTTGGTGTAACAGTCAGTTCTTCTCCGTCCAAAGTCACCTTTTTGCTTTCATCATCAAGTGCAATGCCGCCGGCAGTCAAAAGATGCTCCGGCTGTCTCCCACCGCCGAAGGTCATATACCGACGCAATTGACTCTTCACCCTTGCGGAGACCTCCATCGGTTTAAAAGGTTTTGTAATATAATCATCCGCTCCGACATTTAATCCCAAAATAATATCCGACTCCTCACTCTTGGCGGTCAGCAAAATGATTGGGATGTTGGAAAAGCTTCTGATCTCCGCCATCGCAGAAATGCCATCCTGCTCCGGCATCATAACATCCATTAAAATGAGATGGATCTCTTCTCGCCTTGCGATTTCAACCGCTTCTTTGCCGTTGTAACAGCAAAACAAGGTATAATCGGGATCGGAAAGATAAATTTTTAACGCGTTGACAATATCCTTTTCATCATCGCAGATCAAAATACTGTACATAACATCCTCCGTATCTTGTTTTCGGGTACAGTATAACAGAAATTTCTTTAAGAAACAATAGATAAAATTCTTAATAATTATTTAACCTGTATTTTTTCAAAGAATTTTCATATTCTTTTCTTCGATAGCACGAACGCTATTGACTTTTTGTAAAAAATGTCGTATAATATTAGAGACATGTTCTTTTTTTGACCGTTGTTCACAAAAAACACAAAAAAGGGCCTGTATTCGTAGCACGGAAGCGGAAAGGAGAAGCGGAGATATGGCTGTATTCCAGTTCACTTTCAAGCGATATGAAAGAAAATTTCTCATAACCGAACAGCAGTACGGCGCTTTTCTTGAAGCGTTGGAAGGAAAAATGGTAGATGATAAATATGCGCATTCGCTGATCTGTAACATCTACTATGATACCCCCGATTTCAGACTGATCCGTGAAAGCATTTCCGGACCGATATACAAAGAAAAACTACGCGTGCGTTCTTACGGTGTCCCAAAGAAAGATAGCAAAGTCTTTGTAGAGATCAAAAAGAAATACAAAGGAGTCGTCTACAAACGTCGGATTCATGTACCGCTTGACCAAGCCACCGCATTTCTTGCCGGAACAGAACCTTGTCCGGAAGAAGGACAAATCGGCGACGAGATCGGCTACTTTTTAAAGTATTACAAGTACTTGCGCCCTGCGATGTTCCTCTCCTACGAGAGATATTCTCTCGCCAGCCCAACGGATAGTGTCTTACGCATCACCTTTGACCGAAATATCACTTGGCGTTTAGAGGATCCGAACTTGACCAAAGGGGTATACGGCAACAGGTTGGACCTCGATGGAAAGATCTTAATGGAAATCAAGATCCCAGATGCCATGCCACTATGGCTATCAGAATTGTTGGATCGTCTAAATATTCAACGCGTTTCCTTTTCTAAATACGGCACAGCCTACTGCTATGCCCTATCACAGCAGTGGATCGACCCCGCAGGGGCGGCTTATGCCCTGCTTTTAAACAGTAATTGAAAGCAGCAATCCCATTATTTATTTTTCTCATACAGATTATTATATAGGAAGTTTTGGCGGTTTCTGACTGTCATCCTGCAGTCAGAAACCGCCAAAACTTCCGGATCGATCAGAAAGGAACAGCAACCGCCATGCAAATTTTCGGAATCACACTTACAGATCTTCAAACATACTTCATCTGTGCCGCCATTGCACTTCTTCTCGGTGCACCCATTGCATTGACCTACACCGTCAAAAACGCAAGATACAGCAAAGGATTCGTCCTTTCGCTCTATGCTCTTCCCTTTGCCGTCATGACCGTCTTGATGATGATCGGCAATCAAATCGGTCCTGCCATCGCCATCGGCGGTGCGTTTGCGCTGATCCGCTTCCGCTCCTATCCCGGTACTGCAAAAGAGATCATCAATACCTTTATGTCGATGGCTGTCGGTGTCATTCTTGCAACGGCTAGCGAAAACGCATTGGTCATCGCACCAATATTTACATTGATCGTGTGTCTGATCAATGTCATCTTCAATCTATCCCATCTCGGAGAAAAGAAAAGCGCAGAAAAGACCCTGCGCATCACGATCCCCGAATCGCTTGACTACACCGAAGCGTTTGACGACCTCTTTGAAAAATATACAAGAAGTCACGCACTGGTACGAGTCAAAACCACCAACATGGGAAGCATGTTTCAACTCAGTTATGACATTGTTCTAAAAAATGAAAAGGAAGAGCGCACGTTCTTAAACGAGTTGCGTTGCCGCAACGGAAATCTTGATATCATCTGCGCCAAAACAGTCACGGATGAAGATTCCTTATAAAAAACAACTACCCACAGGGCGTGGCAAGTGTCATTTACTTGCCACGCCCTGTGAATTTCAAGTTTTCCACGCTATCAAGCAGTCAGCGACAACGACTGCCAACTATCTCCCTGGAACATCTTGTGTAAATTCAAATAACTTCCAAAAATATTAGCACTCTTCAAGCTAGGCTGCCAATTTTTACAAAATAGTCATATTTCATCTCTTGCATTTTAACAATTAAAGTGCTATACTATGATCGTGATCAAAAAAGAAGATCACACGCGGATAAAAAATCGTTTATCGCGGAATACTGAAAATACATTCAAACGGAGGTAAAAATATGATGTTTGAACTTACACCCTTTATGAAGAAACAAATGAGTTATGATCCTTTCAAGGAACTTGAAGAGATGGAAAAGCAGTTGTTCAGAAGTTCCACAGCTGCCTTCCGTACCGATATCAAGGATACAGGCAACGATTATGTCCTTGAAGCTGAACTACCGGGTTTCAAAAAAGAGGACATTGACATCCAACTCGAAAACAACATTCTGACCGTTACCGCCGGTCACAATGAAGAGGAAGAATCGAAAGAAAACGGTTATATCCGCAGAGAACGTCGGATCGGTCGCTATACCCGTTCCTTTGATGTCTCTGAGATCGACACGGACAACATCACTGCCGCTTGCGAAAACGGTATTCTGACAATGACCTTGCCGAAGAAAAAGCAACCGGAAAGCAGTTCCAGAAAAATTATATTAGCATAAGATATTGACAAAACAGCGTTCTTGATGTAGAATGACAACAAGAACGCCGTTTTTGTCGGCAAAAATAAAAAAGCCGGAGTTAATTATGAAAAAAATAAAGAAAGCATCTGTGCTCTTGATGATCCTGCTCACACTTATTTTTGCGGTCGCTTGCACCAATGACCCCCAAGACACCTCTGATGATGTGCTTGATCCCTCCAGTCCTTCCGCAAACAGCGAACCAAGCGTTTCCGTTGTGCCACCATCCCTAAATATCGTCAGTGAGCTTTCCCCTGACATCATTCCGTGGGATTGAGTCAACAAGCATATAAAAAAATTTTGATATTTTCATTTCCTACAAGCGCTCGGACGAAACAATCTTGGCAAAACTTTTTTAGAAAATTGTTGGAAAAACAAGGGTACCGCGTTTTTCTTGATTTAAAAGAATTACCTCAAGGGCGCTTTGATTTGCAACTACAAGAATATTACAAAGCCAAGTTACCGGATGCACACCCGGAAGAACAGCATTATGTAAAATTTGGCAGCGCAATGCGCACCGCACTGTCCAAACTACATGACCGTTTCAAAGATCCCGAATTATACACGATGATCACCAATTTAGCCACTATCGGCTTTGCACCCTAACATCAGATATCCCTCAAAAATGCAGCAGCTCATGACCGCTGCTGCATTTTTAGGCTTTGACCATATCGTTCGAAGCATCCGACAAGTTTCCAAAACAACAGATTGTCTTACATGTCACCGAATTTAAAAAGGACCGTTAAAAAGCCTATTTTTAACAGTCCTTTTTTGATTGCATGAAGTAAAGTTCAGTAAAAAATATTGAAAATTGATTCATAATGCGTTTTTTCTTTATCAATCTGCAAACTCAAATTTTTTTGGCTTTCCTACCCTGCGCTCGCAACTGCCGACACAAAAGCACACGCCGGAATAAAAAAGTGAAAAAGAAACAGCAAACAGCAAAAGCGAACAGTATCCGCGCAAATCAGTATCGGTAATCCCTGCCGGATCGGACACAAACAGTTTTTCAAAACCAAAACCTGTGAAAGCACCATACCCGCACATCGCGCCAAAAAAGATCGAAGGCATTCTGCTGTTTTTCGTCCCGAAAGAAAGGCAGATCAGCGAGACGCCCAACGCGGCAGTCGACGGGACCCGAAGATAGCGCGCAACGATCTCGGATGGTTCGCCATAGTGCCCTCCTTCCGAAATCAGCATGACTGCCATAATAACGGAACATACCACCATTCCCGTACCGATCACGCGCATCGGTAGCACGATATTGTTTCTCTTAAGCGCAGTGAAAAAGAAGTATCCGGCAAATATGACGGCAAAAAAGCCAAATATGCCGGTCACCCAAAGCAGTCTTCTCTGACCGACAAGTGCATTTCCATATTCACTAAGCAATTCGTTCGCAACAGGAAATTCCGCACGATAACGTAATCCCGACAAAACGGAAGCGGTTGCCGCTCCGCCTGACAACAGCATCAAAAAAACACCAATGATATAGTAATAAGAGCCTTGGCGCAATCTCATTTCTTCGCCTCCTCCGGATCGGACATCGAAACCAGCACAGCGGAAGCGAAAGCCGTCCCAAGTGTCAAAAAGAATAGGATCCCATGCAGATAGACCTGCATACCTTCTCCTTCAAAACCATTAAACGGAGCGGTCAATAACCATGCGTTTGCCGAAATCAAGCGGTAAATGCAAATTGCCCCCATAGAAACCGCCAATGGGCGATATTTTTGCGTGTACCCGGTGATCATCAACGACAGCGCAAACAGCGCGATAAAGATCAATTCAAAAAAATTATGCTCCGTCATTTTTAAAAGCGTTTGCCAAAGCAGTTCTTCTCCGCCCGACTCCGCTTCGAAATACATCATCAATGCCGTCGTGATCCCCTTCATCATCATAGCGATACCTGCATAAGAGAAAAAGCCCACGCTGAGAATCAAGCAAGCAACGCGTCTGGTTTTTTGCCTTGAACGCGAAAGCAGACACACTGTCGCAAACGTTGCCAAAAAGGGGAACAAGACACCCAGCCCATACAGTGCCGTCAAGTCGTAAAAGGGCAGCCGCGCTGTAGCGTAATCTGTCGCCATTCCTTCAATGAAACGGTCGATCGTCTCCACTTGCTCGAAGCGGTGTTCCACATAACTGTTTTGCACCCAAAATGCCCAAATGCCAAACAAAAAGGAGAGCGCAGCACAAAGCGCGGCGATACGGTACAGTTGCCCGGTCTTGGTTTCTTTCATGCTCTCCCCCTTCAATATATTCTCAATTCAAACTGATCCGATACTGCCCCTTTTCCATACAAGAAAGCTTCAGCGGAAGTGTAACATCCGGATCATCTCCGATCTTAAAAAGAACAGTGCCATCTCCGATCTGCGCCGTATCAGTGATCACACCACCCGCAAAGTGATCACCCGAATGTCCCATTCCCGAAAGCGGAAAACAAACGATCAGATTTTTCTTGCATTTCAACACCTGTACAGTAAAAAAGCGCTCGCTGACCGTTAAAATCCGTTCGATCAATTGTTTTATCAGTGCTTCATACTGCTTGGCAGATTCCAAACGCTCCAGATCCGCACGATCAATCTCCACAGCATACTGTGTGCTGATCACCTCTCCCGCTTCAGTAGTGGTCAACTCCACCTTCAAAAACAATTCCCTCATCCTGTGCAGTGAAATCGGCTTGGCGAGGATCATGCCCTTTCCGTCGCGAGAACGCTTGTACGGTTGGTAACCATCATGACGCGCAGTGTCATATTGTGCCTTGTTACGCGCGAGCACACAGATCGGCCATGCATGTTCCCTTGCAATATATTCAAAATCGGAAGAAGTATACGCTCTTCCCTTAAAAGTACCGGAAAGCGCAGAGACTCGCGCAAACGCAGTGCATTCCTTTGGCATTACGGTAATATGCTCTCCGAAGCCATCAAAAAGGTATAACTCTCCTTTTTCATCCGGAAAAGCAAGGAAGATCCGTCCTTCAAACAAAGCATATCGCCTTGCACAGTAAGGCAGTGCCACCAACCGTTCAAACAATAGTTTCGGGTCGCTTTCGCGCTCTTCCGCCAATTCTTCTTCAACAGTATCATCAAGTTCTTCCGGTCGCTCCAACTCTTCCCCATACTGAGCCTCAATAGATTCTTCCGATTCCGCAGAGGAAACATTCGGCTGTTCTTCTGCCGAGATCGGCGAATTTTTCGGTGGATCTGTCAGTATTTCCGGCGCAAAGGAGGGCAGTTCATCTGTGCAGATATCCTTTTGTTCCTCTTCTTCACGCGTAACATTGTAAATATTCGTCTTTTTCTTTCCAAAAAGCCACATGTATCTTCTCCTCGTTTTTCGGGGCTGATCTTTTCTACATTTTATCACACTGTTGTAAAAAATGCAAGAGCCATTTTCCGAAAAATCAAAGAACCGATCGAAAGCATGTGCAAAATCGACAAGCGCTCTTGCCTGCTTGCCTCACATCGCTGTACCGATTTTGAATTTTCTTCCGTTTGTACATTTACACCGCGTTCTCTCAAAGTCGCGCTCTTTGTGCATCGCCGTTCGATCCAAAAAGTTCTGTCAAATGGCGCAACAGTAAAAAACTCGTTTTTCGTCTCAAAAATCGAGAAAACCCTTGAAAATCAAAGTGCCAAACTGTTGCAAAGCAGATTTTCTAAACAAGAGATAATCCGCTTTTTTAGAATTTAAACAAAGAAACAACTACCTTCCCTGTGGTCTTTCACCACAGAGCATTGATATATCCGTCACACTAAAATATGCACCTTCAAAAGTGTCTAACCTTTGGGGTGCATATCGTTCTTCTTGTTTTTTATTCGTTGATAAAATCAGTCTTCTGCCTTGAAGTTCTGTCCAAGAGAAATCAATTTATCCTTGATTTCATCAAAGGACTTTTTGCCGAGGTTGCGTATCTGCATGACTTCCTGCTCGGTACGGGTGGTCAGATCACCGACCGTATCCACACCTGCGCGCTTCAAACAGTTGTAACTACGCACAGAAAAATCCAAATCATCAATGCTCATATCTAGCACTGCAATCAGCTTCGTCTCTTCATCCGGAATCATAGTGGGCGCAATGGTCACCTTAGAAATATCCGCAATACATTCAAAATGGCGAATAATAATGCTGGCAGCAAGTGCCATGGCGTCGTCCGGCGAGATCGAGCCGTTGGTCTGTACCTCAACAGTCAGTTTGTCGAAGTTGGTCTGACTTCCCACACGGGTGCTTTCCACCTTGTAATTCATCATATAGATCGGAGTGAAGATCGAATCAACCGGAATCACACCGAGCAGATTGTTGAAAAGCTCTTCCTTATTCTTATCGGCAGAAGAATATCCACGCCCGGTGATAAAGCCCAATTCCATATGAAAATGCTCGCCGTCACGCACCGTTGCCAGTTTCTGCTCGGGATTGATGATCTCAAGCTCCGAATCGCACTTGATATCCGCCGCCGTAACAATGTGCGGCCCGACAACATCAATGTACCCGGTCTTCATGCCGTCCCCTTCCATCTTGGCGACAATTCCCTTGACGTTCAGCACGACCTCGGTAATATCCTCCTTCACACCGTGAACGACAGAAAACTCATGATCCGCACCGTCGATCTTGATGTAAGCCGCTGCCGTACCCGGCAAAGAGGAAAGCATCACTCGGCGAAGAGCGTTTCCGAGGGTTGTTCCATAGCCCCTTTCAAGAGGCTCAATAACAAATGTACCTTTCGCTCCGTTCACTTCAGAGTGAATGGTGGGAGTAGTAAACTCAAGCATCTACTCTACCTCCTTGAATTTATTTTTTGTTGATAACTCAAGATTTTTTCGGCAATTCGTTTTCGTTTAAAATATCCTGCCAAAAGGCAATGCGCTCCCGCTCATTCAGTTCTGCATAGCCGTAAACCAACATGGCAGTCTTGATCTCGCCAACAGATTTTTTGCCGAGATTGCGGACGTTGCCCAGTCCCTCTTCGCCCATAATGATCTCAAAAACCGCACCGATCGTGGTCGCACCGCTACGCATGAGTCCGTTTCTTGAACGGACGGAAAGATTGAGTTCTTCGATCGATCTGCCGCAAAACATTTCAGACATCGGCACACGCACCCGGATGTTTTCCCCAAATGCAAAAAGAACCGTCAAAAGTCCCAGTTGCTCCGCGCCCTCATAGAGCGCATACGCATTTTCATTCATTTCTGTCCTCCTTTTGTTCGGCAGAAACCCGCGACTGTTTTAAAAACATCTGTCTCCAAGTATCACCGATCTTCTGCAGGTATTTTTACCGTACACTTGACGTTTGATTATATCATATATCTTAAAAAAAATCAAGTGGGTACTATCTCTTTCGTGAAATGAAATAGATGTATTTTTTAGCTTTTTTCGCCGACTTTACCCCCTAAAAGCATGGAGTGAATTTAAGTTTACAAAAAGTTTACAATCTTTTTTGTCAATCGCATCAAAAAAATCGCCTTTGTTGATCATAAAAAACCTCTCGAACCAAAATAAACACAGACAACATCTCCCCCTGCCGTGCGACAAGGGGAGATGAAAAATCTGTTCAATTTGTCAATCCTTTTATTTTTTAGTCTGTCTACTTAAAGAACACATCGCTCTTGTCGATTGTCTACTCGTTTGTGCACCATCACTTGGCTGTAGCTTCTTTGATATTTTGCCGAAAATCTCGTTATTCACCGGCAATCGGCATAGTGGGAATAAAGACGTCTGGACAGCGGATCTTAGTATATCCCGGAATATCGTTTTCGATTTCTTCCCCGATCGCCCCGATCTCCTTCAAAAGTTCAAAGAAATTACCGGAAACAGTAAAGGACTTGATCGGTTTTCCCTTCTTACCGTTCTCAATGAGGAAGCCCTCGCTTTCAATGGAGAAATCTCCCGTAACGCTGTTGGCACCTGCATGGAAGCCCTTCATTGCGGTTACAAAAATACCGCCGTTTGCCATTTTAAACAATTCTTCTCTTGTCTTATCGCCCGGTTTGATATAGAGATTGTAAAATTTCGTTCCGATCGCCGCACCGCCTCTTGAACCATTGCCGGTAGAAGCTTTTCCTGCAACTGCTGCCGTTTCAAGATTATATAAAAGCGTGTTTAGAACACCATTTTCGATCACCGCTTTGGTGTAGGTCGGAGTCCCTTCGCCATCAAATGAGATCTGCATGCTGTTTTTCGGATAAAATGGATCATCAATCAGCGTCAGCCTTTCATTGGCAATCTGATGTCCCTCCTTATCTTTCAAAAGAGAAGTACCGTTTTGCACCTCTTTGGCATAGAAGGAGGAGACAAATGCACCTAAGATCTGTTCAAATTGCCGTCCCTCAAACACAACAGGATAATTTCCGCTCTTCACAAATCCCGCGCCAAAGGTCTCGCTTGCTTTTTCGTTGGCAGTAGCAACCATTTCGTCAATATTCAATTCTTCCGGCATTCCGCAACCCATCTTATATCCGCTTCGCTTCTCATCCCCACGAGACAGCACGCTGACGGCGTAGCCGCCACTACTTCCAGCAAAGTTGGAAAGTCGCAGACCCTCGCTTGAGTAGAGGTATATCTCGTTCGTTCCTGCATAAGCCACACCGGAGGTACCATCGGAAATTTCGGGAGACGAGGCATACAAAGCATTGCGTAGTTTCATCGCAACCTCCTTAATCGCCGCTGCGGAGGGCATATCAAATGACGATATCGGCAATTCTTCATAGCTCTGTCCGCCTTTGCAGAAATAGACTTTGTCCTCTTTTTCAATAAGCTTTGCATTTTCCACAGCATTCTCGATCAGTTTTGCCGCTTCTTCCGGTGTTGCCAATGTGCTGGTAGCACCTCCCGCCTTCCCATTCACCGTCAAGCGAACGATCATCAGTCCGTCCGTTCCGACTGAAAAATCCGAAAGTTCGTCTCTAAAGGTCTCGGCAGAAATATCCTCCGAACCGGAATAATATAATTCATACTGTTCCGCACCCAATTCTTTTGCTTTTTTCTCGGCAGAAGCGAACAGTTCTTCAAAATATGCTCTTGTCATCACACACCTCTCAATTTCTGCCGCCGACCGTGATAGAAGAAATGCGAATGAGCGGCTGACCAACCTCATTCGGGATCGAGCCGCTTGCCGAACCGCACATGCCCTGACCCATATCACAGTTTTGTCCGACCATATCGATGTTCATCAGCACTTCCGAGCCGGTACCGATCAGCGAAGCGCCCTTGACACATTCGGCGATCTTCCCATTTTTCACCAGATATCCTTCTTCCACACCAAAATTAAACGCGCCGGTGATCGGATTAACCGAACCGCCGCCCATTTTCGCGGCGTACAGTCCATTTTCAATAGAAGCAACGATCTCCTCATTTTTGTCCGGGCCGTTGGCAATATAGGTATTGCTCATTCTCGAAGTAGGTTGAAAAGTGTAATCCTGCCGTCGTGCAGAACCGGTCAACGCTATACCATTCATTCTGCGCGAGCCAAGGCGGTCGACCATATAGGAAGTCAAAATGCCATTCTTGATCAGAGTTATGGGAGCGGCGGGCGTGCCTTCATCGTCAATGTCATAACTGCCCCAATGTCCCGGCAAGGTGGGATCGTCGATCGCAGTCACCTTGCTGCCGGCAATCTGTTGCCCCAATTTTCCTGCCATTTGCGAAGTCCCTGTTGCCACAGAGGTCGCCTCAAGTGAATGCCCACAAGCCTCATGGAAAATCACACCGCCAAATCCGTTTTCAATGGCGACCGTCATTTTTCCCGCCGGGCAGAAGGAAGCGCCCAACCGTGCGATCGCCACCCTTGTCGCTTCTTTTCCGACGTTTTCCGGAATCACTTCCCTGTCAAACATTTCAAGTCCCATTCGCCTTCCCGGACCGTCATAACCAACTTCCGTGCTTCCCCGCTCCTCGGCGATCGAAGTGCAGAAAATTCTGGTACGCGGCTGACGGTCGAGAATGTAACAACCTTCTGTATTTGCGATCAAAATATTACGATCGGTGTTCGCAATGCTCGCTTTGACCTGCACCACACGCGCATCCGCATTCTTTGCAGCAAAATAGCAACGTTTCAAAATGTCCAACTTCTCGCGCTTGGAAACATCTATAGGATTTCTTTCGATCGGACAACAGGTCCTACCGATCTTTTTGTCGGTCAAAACAACGGAAATGCCAGCCGTACCCTGTCCGAGCGCTTCAGAGACCTGCCCTGCCAAGCGCATCAGTCCCGATTCGCTCAAATCGGTCGTGGTACCATACACCGATCTGGTACCACGCATAACGCGAATACCCGCACCCGAAACCACCCGATCGGAAATCTCTTCCAAACGATTATTTACCATGTACAAAGAAGAGGCAGGAGAACGCTCCGCAAAAAGCTCGGCATAATCCGCACCGGTTGCAGATGCTTTTAAAAGCACTGCCGCAGATAATTCTTTTGAAATCATCTTCATCACGCATCCTTACTTAGTTTATTTTAATTGATCGATCTACCTTCAGCATCAGCCTTTCATCGTCGAAATACAATATATTTTTTTCTCTGCCACCGTCAGTACAAAGGTATCGTCCGTAGTGCCGTCTAGCAATGCACGCTTATAAACAGCGCTGTCTTTATCGATCTGCATCAGGATCTGTTCGTCGAACCGATCTGATGCATACTCTTGCCAAACCTCTTCGGAAAAAATGCCGACACTCAACACTTGGAAGGATGTTTGGCTGTAATAGACCTCGATATCCGCTTCAATAAAACCTTCGGGTTGCTCATTCAATTTTGAGAAAGTCAGAATACAACCTTCCGAATAATTATCTCTGTTATCATGATCGATCAGTCCCAGTTCATCCAGTTCCTCTTTACTGTTGAAGCGATACGCTTTTCCACGCAAAGTCAAATAATCCGTCATCATCTCTTTGACCGCTTCACGATCCTCTTCCGGAACATTGGACAAATCAACGCAAACAGTATCTCCTTGAAACTGATAGCCATCGTATCCATCGTAAACTGCACCTCTATCGGCGAACATGATCATTCTGTAGTATTCCCAAACATTGTCGGAATAATCAGGCGTCTGTGCGCTGCCACCCCACGGTTCACTCTTATAGAGTTCCATCATATTGTCAGTCAGATCAAGAAGATCCTTTCGCTTGTTTTCGGTCACCATACTTGCGATTACCCCTGCAACGATCGCCAGAACGACCGCCGCCGCAAAAACGATCGCAAAGACCTTAAATCCCCTCTTGACTTTTTCATCTTTACTCAAATACTGTTTTCTCTTCATCTTGGATCACTACCGCTCCGCTATCTTGATTATCCTTTTCGATTTCACCAGTCGATCTTTTTGGAATGCGCATCATTGTCATACACCGTTTTGGGATCAAACAATCCGTAGGAAGCGAATGTATTTGATTTGTTGACACTTCCACCGGCATAATCATACAAATCCCTGCCTGAGAGAGTAATACGCTCCGCGTAGACATTTCCCTGATCAGGGAAATTACGATCCCACGCCGCCGACATGACCGACGTTCCGCAGAAGACCGCGTGACCGCTTGCAGTCAGCGCCTTAGCTTGAGCACTATTTTGTTTTGGGAATGCCCCTAAAGGATAGATATAAATATGTGTTCTGCCCACGATCGGATAGACCTCTTCATTCCATTTTGCAAAATCTTCCTCGATACGTTCAACCGTTGCTGTGCACATGTCCTCGTGATAATAGCTGTGGCATGCAAACGCATAACCATTTGCGGCAAACCATTCCGCCACTTTTTTTGCCTCGGCAAGATTATTTTCGTAGTCCGTCACACCGATGCGCGTGTCCCATCCGAACACGCCCCAACGTCCTGATGGACAGACCGTGCATTTTGCACCGGAAAAAGAGAAATCGGGGTATTCCTTTATAAACTTTTCAAGGATTGGGAAGATGTCTCCGTCTTCGACATAACTGATCTCTCCGTTCTTTTCGCGCACAAAGGTCTTCAGTTCCCCATTCACTACCTGTAATCCACTGACCCGCGCCGCACTGTACGCGTCGATCGGATATGCTACATTGTCGACCGAAAGCACCAACGGCTTTTTTCCTGCCGGCACTTTGATGGTGTTTTTATACTTGGCATGCAATACGCCGTCCACATAACTGTACTCATACAGATAGTCAATATCGATCAGTACAAAATCGTTTTCATACAATTGGCGCAAAATCTCTTTAAATTCCTTGACAGTCACACATTCTTTATAGAAATGTTCCGTCGGGTCTTCAAAGGCAACCAAATCGTGCGTAAAGATATGTTTTACATTTTTTGCCGGAAAATCAACATATTCCGTTTCCTCTTCAAAAACCGGCTGATACACCGGCAGTTTGGTCTCCGCATCATAGCGACTGTCCGTGGGGTAGGTAGTCTTTTGAAGAACTTTGACCGTACACTCTGCCGTTTTCCCACCATCCTCCGTCAAGAAAGTCACAGTCACATTACCGCTTTTTAACCCGGTAAACACACCGTTTTCATAGGACAGGATCTTAGGATCCGAAATCGTCACACCATAGTTTTTATTATCCGCATTTTCAGGCAAAACGGTGACCGCAATGGTAAAGCAATCCCCGATATAGATGTTTTTTTCACTACATTCTAAAAAAACACTTGCAACATACACCGTTTCTGTTGTCGGCGTTTCGGTAACCGGCAGCGAGACGTCGGAAGGCGGCAACACGGAAGAACTGCCGTCCGTAGAAAGAGACGGTCCTCCGGTACATCCCACAAAGAAAAGAAGCACCGACATCAAGACGAGCAACAACACTGTTTTCATAACATATTTCATTTTTATTCCTCACATCTGCAAACAAACTAAATTATTCATGCTTTCAAAAACTCTTTCACAGCAACGGTACAAAGCGTCTCTCTGCCGATTTTTTCTTTTGTAATAATTTCCTGCTCTTCCAACAGTTTAAGCGCCGCCCAAAGCCTTCTTCCTTTTAAACCTGTCAAAGCTGAAAAATCCTGCGTAAGAAATCTCTCCGGACAATTTTCCGGCAACAGCGCCCCCAGATCATATCCACAGGAAATTTCAATCAGATCCACCGCTTGGGTTGGAATGCGTTCCACACGGCACGTTCTCATTCTCCCCCTGCGCATGCCCTCTTTGATCTTGTATTCCTCTCCGTCATAAAGAAACAGCAGAATGACAAAATTGGGCAGATTGATAAATTCGGAAATATAGAATAGTTCCGGCAGAAGATCGCTGCCCTTTCCCTTTTTTGGACTTTTGCGGCCACCCGAGAGTTCCGCCGTCAGGGGATCAATCCAAAAGAGCGTCCGCCTACGCATCAACGGACAAACGACTGTGATATCCTTTCCATATGAAAACAGCCTTGAAATTTTCTTCTTCAAAGGGTAACAGCCTCCGGTCTGGATCTCCACGATACCGCTTTTCCCATAAATATCCACGATACTTCCATGGAATTTCTGCTCCTGAAGATCTCCTTCGTCAGTAAAATAATTCTTGAGCGTCGCGTGAAGCATTTTTTCGGAAAGCGTCCCGATCCCTTCTCTCTGCCGCTCTTTCGCCGCCGCAAGTGCCGCTTCAAAGCGTCCGTGATCAAGACGCTTGTATTCTTCTCTGACCATTTTCTTTCCCTAATAATATACCTAAACCTAACAACAATATAGTACCATTTTTCTTTTTGAATGTCAACGGAATTTTGAAAAAATCACCAATAATTCAAGTATTATCGACAAATTCATCCTTGACAGAAAGAAAAGAATGTTATATAATGTAATCTGTATATGTCTGTGGAAAAGGAGCAAAAAAATGGGAGTATTGATCGTCGGCGGCGGTGCTGCGGGACTGATGGCGGCTTGCCGACTGGCAGATCTTTCTGCCGAAGTAACGCTTTTCGAGCGCAATGATCGTCTCGGCAGAAAACTGGCGATCACCGGAAAAGGGCGGTGTAACCTTACCAACAATACCGACGTTCAAACTGTTCTTTCAAGCATCCCCACCAATCCTCGCTTTTTGTATAGTGCGCTGGACGGATGTTCTCCACAAGATGTAATGGAATATTTTGAAAATAAATTGGGTGTTCCGCTCAAAACAGAACGCGGCAACCGCGTGTTTCCGCGGTCCGACCACGCATCCGACGTCGTTTCGGCTCTAAAAAGACATATTGAAGGCAAAGTGAAAATCGTCAATCATAAAGTCACGGCAATCAAAGCCGAAAACGGTGTCGTTACAGGCGTTTTTTGTGGGGAAAGATTCTACCCCGGAGAAAAAATCCTTCTTGCGACCGGCGGCGCATCCTATACCGCGACCGGTTCTGACGGATTTGGCTATAAATTGGCAAGCGCGCTCGGACACGAGATCGTAGAACCTACCCCGTCCCTTGTTCCGCTTGAGTGCGTTGGAAGTATTCCGCAAGCGCTCATGGGTCTTTCTTTAAAAAACACGGCAATCAAGGTTGAGGATACAGAAAAGCGGAAGATCATTTACGAGGATTTCGGAGAAATGCTCTTTACTCACTTCGGACTGTCAGGACCGATGATCCTCTCCGCCTCAGCACATATGAAAAAAATGCGACCGAGCAAATATAAGATCCACATCGACCTAAAACCGGCGCTTGATCCCACGGTGTTAGATAAACGGTTGCTCTCCGATTTTGCGGAGAACATCAACCGCGATTTTTCAAATGCTCTTTCCGGGCTTCTGCCGTCGAAAATGATCCCCGTGATCCTTTCCCTTTCCGGCATTGAGCCACACAGAAAGGTCAACAGCATCACAAAAGAGGAACGAGCGCACCTGACTTGCCTTTTAAAGGATCTTACCCTCACTGTCCGCGGCTTTCGCCCGATCAACGAGGCGATCATCACCTCAGGCGGCGTCAATGTTAAGGAGATCAACCCAAAAACCATGGAAAGCAAGTTGATATCCGGTCTGTATTTCTCCGGAGAGATCATTGATGTCGATGGATATACCGGCGGTTTCAACCTGCAAATTGCCTTTGCCACTGCAACTTTGGCAGCAAGAAGGATGGCTCAGACGGAATGATTTTCATTTTTCGCTCATCCCAAACCAAATAAGATAAGAGATAACAAGGAGACAAACATTATGAACATTGCTATTGACGGTCCTTCCGGTGCAGGAAAAAGCAGTCTTGCCAAAGCTATCGCGAAGCATTATGGGATGATCTATGTTGACACCGGCGCGCTCTATCGGAGCATCGGGCTGTATGCCTGCCGTTGCGGTATCGCCGTAGAAGAGATCGAAAAGATCATCGCGCATCTTCCCGAAATCAATCTTTCCCTTGGCTATGTAGAGGGGGAACAGCACGTTTACCTGAACGATGAGGATGTTTCAAACCTCATTCGTACAGCCGAGATCGCAATGTATGCCTCCGCTGTCTCCGCCATTCCCGATGTGCGCGCCTTTTTGCTAGACACACAGCGCGATATGGCAAAAAAATACTCTGTCATCATGGATGGCAGAGATATCGGCACGGTCATTCTTCCGAATGCCGATGTCAAGATCTTTCTTTCCGCCGATAGCAAAGATCGCGCCATACGCCGCACTGCCGAACTTTTGGAGAAGGGACAGAACGCCAACTATGAGCAGGTCTTAAAGGAATTGAACGAACGCGATGCCAACGACCGAAATCGTACTGTCGCGCCCGCCGTTCCCGCAGAAGACGCCATTCACTTGGACAATTCCGGACTTGAAAGGGAAGAAACATTCGCAAAAGCCATCGAAATTATCGAAAATGTTTTAAAAACGAAACAATGAATCTTTATTCTACAGTCTACAAAATACTTAAAGGCTTCATGTTGGATTTTCTCTACCCCACCGAGGTCGTGGGGGAGATCCCCAAATTGCCGGACGGACCGATCGTCCTGTGTGCCAACCATCAAAGCGGGGCAGATGTCTTTTTTCTCATCGGATACACGCCCCGACAGATCACCTTCATGGCAAAGAAAGAATTGTTCGCGATCCCACTGTTGGGTGGATTTTTGAAAGCGATGGGCGCATTCCCGGTTGATCGGGGAAACAGTGACATTGCCGCCATCAAAAAAGGGCTTTCCTCCCTTAAAAACGGAGAAGTTTTGGGCGTTTTTCCGCAAGGCACACGCTATTCCGGCATACATCCTGCGCAAACGAAAGATAAATTGCACAACGGCGCCGCCATGATGGCACTGCGCACAGGTGCAACAATTCTTCCGGTTGCGATTGAATGTAAAAATTTCAAGGTCAAACCCTTTAAAAAACATAAGTTGCATTATGGCACACCATTCACATTCGAAGAGTGTAATGCCATCTATCAAGAAAATAAGGATTACAGTGCGGTAACTGCGGCGGTGTTCGATCGAATTCTCGAAATGTTACCCAAGGAATGATTCCCCACAAAACACTTTTGAAAGGATCTCATAGAATACTACATGATCGAAATCGGAAAATATGCAGGTTTTTGCCCGGGCGTCGCACGGGCAGTGAACGCCGCACTTTCTCTTGCAAGCAAGCCGGAGCACGGAACAGTATACACTCTCGGAATGCTCATCCACAACCGCACAGTCGTCTCCGAACTTGAGGAACTGGGGGTGCACGCCATTTCGGAAGAGGACATCCCGAAAATTTATCAAAAGGCACAAGCAGGCGAGAAACAGACTGTGATCCTGCGCGCGCACGGGGTGGTCAACAGTCTCTCCGAACGACTGTTCAAGATGGCAGAAAGCTGTCCAGACTTTGCGGTGGTCGACTGCACCTGCAAATATGTCAAGCGCATCCATGAGATCGTAAGCAGTAATACAGATGAAGAAACCGCTTTGGCAGTATTCGGTGCGCCTGAACACCCGGAGGTCAAAGGAATTTGCAGTTATGCGAAAGGTAACGTGACTGTTTTACCGGATGTTGCATCCGCAGAAGCACTGAAAGGCGGAGAAAAACCAACTATTTTGGTCTCTCAAACCACGCAGAAACTTTCGGAATGGAAAAAATGCCAGAAAATTTTCAAAAAACTGTATACAAACTCGAAAATTTATGATACAATATGCAGTGTGACCGAACACAGACAAGCCGAAGTGGTTGAAATGGCAAAACGGAACGATCTGATGATCGTCATCGGTTCAAAGGAAAGTTCCAACACCATGAAGCTGTACGAGGAGGCAAGCCGGTACTGTAAGACCGCTTGGCTCATCGAGGATGCCGCGGGACTTCCCAAAAAAAGTCCGCAGGTGACAAACATCGGAATAACTGCGGGAGCATCGACTCCTAGCAGAATAATAGAGGAGGTTCATAAGATTATGAGCGAAATTCTTGAAAATGAAAATTTTGAAGAACTGTTGAATGCTTCATTCAAAACTTTAAATACAGGGGATACGGTTACTGGCTATGTTACATCGGTTTCTGCAACAGAACTGACTGTTGATGTCGGCTCGAAAGTAACAGGGATCGTGCCCTATGATGAAGTTGCCGAAGACAACAGCGTTGATCTGACAAAAGTTTACAAGATCGGCGACCGGATCACCGCAAGAGCGACCCGTGTTTCTGACGTGGAGGGTGTTGCAGTGCTTTCCATCAAGCAGGCTGAAAGAGGTGTCAACTTCAAGAAGTTGGCTGAAGCCTATGAAGCAAACGAAGTCCTGACGGGAAGAGTTACCGATGTGGTAAAAGGCGGTGTGATCGTATCCGCAAAGTACAACCGCGTATTCATCCCCGCAGGTCAGACCGGTATTCCGAAGGAAGGCGATCTTGGCGAACTGAAAGGCAAGACCGTCAAATTCAAGATCATCGACATGGATGTCGAAAAGAACAGAGTGGTCGGCTCGATCCGTGTGGTTGAGAGAGAAGAGAGAAAAGCGCAACTTGAAGAGTTCTGGGCAAACATCGAAGAAGGCAAGGTCTACACCGGTGTTGTTAAGAATATCCAGAGTTTCGGTGCATTTGTAGATCTCGGCGGCATCGACGGTATGGTACACACGACCGAACTGTCTTGGCAGAAGATCAAGAGCCCGGAGGAAGTCGTCAAAGTCGGCGATGTTCTTGAAGTGTATGTCAAGTCCTTTGACCGCGAGAAGAAGAGAATTTCTCTTGGCTACAAAAAGGCAGAGGATGATCCGTGGGTGCTCTTCACCGCAAAATATAATGAAGGCGATGTTGCTCCTGTCAAGATCGTGTCTTTCATGCCTTTCGGCGCATTCGCTGAAGTACTGCCCGGCGCTGATGGATTGATCCATATTTCTCAGATCGCCGATAAGCGCGTAAACAAGCCCTCAGACGAACTGGAGATCGGTCAAGTCGTGGATGCAAAGATCGTGGGTATCGACTACGAAAACAAGAAGATCTCTCTTTCGATCCGTGCACTGGTCGCGCCCGAATCCATCAAGACCGAGGAAGCTTTTGAAGAAGTTACGGAAGAAGCAACCGACGCAGAATAGTTTTCGACATATTAAAATGCTCACCGATTGTTCGGTGAGCATTTTTGGGAAAAGGTAGTCAAAAAAGATGCTGTCCAAAGACAACATCTTTTTGTGTTTATTCTAAATTAGTCGTGAACCTTCTTAACGATCACTGCTGTGCCGAACAAAGCAACGACTGCAAGTGCCGCGATGATCACAGTTGCGTCGCCAGTAGAAGGACCATTAGGGTCAACAGGAGGAGTTTGTTCATACTCGTCGTAGTAGCCTCTAACCGTTTCGGGAATGATTGCGCCCTTGGCCTTGAAATCTTCGTTTCCTTCATCAAAAGCACCCTCGGCAGATGCACCGGTGAGCACAAGTTTTCCGGTCTCTTTTTCAGTAATCTCAAGTTCGATGGTGTACTTATGACCATCTACAGGAACTATACCATAATCGCAAGCAGACAGTCTGAACAAACTATTGCCAGCGTCAGCTTCCAGTGCACCGGTTCCTGCGAAATCATAGTTGGAAATGGTATAAGTCTTCTTGTCTATTTCATCGGTGATAACAGCCTTAACAACATAAGTGCCATCGCTCATCTTGGTCAAAACATCTTTGGAGAGACCGCCAACAATGAATAAAGTCTTGCCGCCATAGTTTTCAATTTTGCCAAAACTTGCAGTGAGATCAACGGGCAACGGGTGAGGAATCGTATCGGGAATGATCGCACCATCCGCCTTGAAGGAAGCGTTAGTTGATTCAGAGAAAGCACCCTTAGCGGAAGTTCCGTAGAACTTCGTCGCGCCGGTAACAACATCGGTAAACTCAAGAGAAACGGTATAAGTATGTGTCTTATCGGGGATAATACCGTATTCACAAACAGCAATTCTTAAAAAGGTCTGCCCTTTGCTATCCATATATACTTCATTAGTCGTATTATCAAAGAAATACTGGGGAATCACATAGGTCTTGCTCTCTGTTTCATCAACGATGGTGACCTTCAGATTCAGTGTCTTTGCGTCGCCATACAAAGCTGTACGCAGATTTTCAACCATACCGTCGGTACCGCCAACGATGAACCAAGTCTTGTCGCTCCAGTTCTCGATCTTACCATACTTGGGAGTGATCGTCAACTTTACAGCGGAATCTGTAACATCGCCTTTCACTACAAAGTTTGCAGTGTCGAAACCGGTCTCCATGCCGCCATTGGATTTAAAATTGTAAGCAGTAGCAGTTGCAATAGCAACAAACTGTTCCTTAGTTTGGCCATACAGATTTACCGTCTTAATATTCATTGTGCTGAAAACAATTCCCTGACCAATGGTCTCAACAGGAGCGGTAAAGGTAATGGTCTCCAACTTCTCATTATAGGACATTGCATCCGCGCCAAGTTCCTTAACGTCCTTACCAAAGGTGACCTCGGTCAAGTTCTCCATCTTGGAAAAAGAACGCTGTCCAACCTTGGTCACACCATCAGAAACAACAACTTTGGTTATTTCCGCCCTCTTATCATTCCACGGATAATCCTCAAGCGTACTGCCATCCAAATCTTTTGTCACCGTCAATAACCCGTTAACAAGTGTGTAGCCGTCTTCTGCAGAACCACCTACGGTAAATACCGTAAACATAGTTGCGATCATCAGAACTACAAGTGCAAGAGATAATTTTTTTTTCATAGTTCTTCTCCTTGTGAACTTAAATTTCGAAGGACTCTTCCCCCGATTGCGATTGCATTTTAGCACAACTTCGGATAGAATTCAATACAAAATTCAAAAAAAGTTTAAAACTCCATCACTTTCTCTATTTTTAACAAATTTATGCGTTTCGTTTTATGCAACATTCCGACCGCCAAGGAACTCTCGTCTTCTATCGGTCGCGCCGATAGCAAAATAAATGAAATTCCAGTTCGGTTTTTAAAAAATCCGCCTCTTCCGCACGTTTTCTGCCCACTTCCGGTGTACGGTAAAAATAAGGGGTCATCCTAAACAGCGCACGTAGTTCCTCCCCTTCAAAACTCTTCTCAAACAGGATATGCTCTTCTTTCTCAAGGGTGAATCCCTCTACCGCGGTGTCGGAAAGGATGTTTTCATAAGGTCGATCATAAAGCAGTTCCTTCAATCCGTACAAATGCCGCCTACCCGGCACTGCCATGTACATTTTTCCGCCCGGTTTCAAGATGCGAAAGAACTCTTCCCTTGAAAAAGGGGAAAAAAGCAGCGTCAAAGCATCAAAAGACGCGTCCGCGATCGGTAGATCGTAGAGACTTGCCACCGCGATCTCGACATTCGGCAATCGACGCTTTCCCGCATAGCCTGCCGCAACAGCTGAAATGTCGACCGCCCCGATCGTACTATCGGGCAATGTCTTTGACACTCCGGCAGTGTACCACCCTTCTCCGCACCCTGCGTCAAAGATCTTTTCGGGTCGGTCTTCTTTCAAAGCCGCACAAAGGGCATCGCGCAACAAAAGATAATGCTCACCCTCCAAAAATGATCTGCGTGCCGCGATCATTTCTTTGTTATCGCCGTGGTTTTTCCCCGCCACACGGAGAAGATTCACATATCCGCTTTTTGAACGGTCAAAACTGTGACCGCATGAACAGCACAATCGCTTTTCTTCCACGCATAACTCTTCCCGACACACCGGGCAACAAAAAAGACTTTTCATATAAGAACCTTTCATTATCTGTCTGTAAATATCATAACATAAAACGTAAAAAGTTTCAAGCGCCTTTTCCCTTTTACCCTTGCTTTTTCTTTTGCAGTGTGATATAATGAGACAGAAAATGATTCCCGAAAGGTAAAAGGTATCAATTATGGAAAAGTATATCATTGTGCCGCTGGGCGGCAACTCTTTCATTACCAATAAACCGCAAAGCGCCGAGGACAATATTACTCCCGAAGGTTGGGAAAATTGGTCGAATGCAGAATATGAATATCACATCTTCTTTAAGCCTGCTATCGATGCCGATATCGCGTTGACTCTGCTCTGTAATCCCACCACATCTCCGGCAGTCATTGCCGTTGGACTAAATCAGCCCGATACCGAGATCTCCGTCCCGGTAGGTGCAACCGAGATCGCATTGGGCAGTTACCAAACAAAAAAAGGCTATGTGGATGTAGCGATCAAGGGCATCTCCAAGGAAGGCGACGTTTTCGCATGTCCGTATGCTTTGAAGGCAGAAGGCATTTCGGATGAAGAAATGGCATCCTATGCAAGAGAGTCGGACAAAAATGACTTTTATTGGATCCGCAGAGGTCCTTCGGTGCACTGTAGCTATGATGTCGAAGTTGCGGGAGACGATGTAGAGTGGTTCTACAACGAAGTCACCATTCAGCCCGGCGAAGATCCCCACGGTACCTACGGCATGGCGATCGGCTTCCACGGCGGCTATTTCGGCATGCAGGTATGTGATGAAGGTCAGCGGAAACTGATGTTCTCCATTTGGTCTCCCTATGCCACCGATGATCCTTCCGAAATTCCGGAAGATCAAATGGTCAAGGTATTAAAAAAACACCCCAAGGTCCATACGGGGGAATTCGGTCACGAAGGCTCGGGCGGACAGTCTTATATGAACTACAACTGGGTATCCGGACAGACCTATAAATTCCTTTGCCGTATCCGTCCGGTGGAGGAAAACAGAACTGTGTTCACCGCCTATTTCTTCTTCCCTGAAACCGATCGCTGGGAGTTGTTCTGCTCTTTCTCTCGCCCGAAAACGCAGACATGGTTTAAGGGTGCATACTCCTTCCTTGAAAGTTTCATTGATGTCAACGGTCACAACTACCGCAAAGTCCACTTCTCAAACCAGTGGTGTGTCACAAAGGCAGGCAAATGGGTTTCGATCGATCACATGAAACTGACAGGAGACGCTACCGCAAGAAAGGCACAGCGTCAAGACTACGGCGGTGGGGTGGAAGATAACCATTTCTACCTCAACAACTGCGGATTTTTCTCCGAAAACGACACCCTTGACACGGTGTTCCACATTGACGGAAGCAAACTGAAACAGCCGGAGATCAACCTCGATAAACTGGAAAGCACGATTTAAAACTTCCATGTTCAAATCAAAATCCGATCAATACAAGGGGCATCCTTGATATTGATCGGATTTTTGTTTTTTACTTGAACCATTTCGATTTTCAGGACAATTCCACGGTAAACACCGTCATCTTTCCTTGCTCACTGGTGATCGAAACATGCAGATTCAGCAGGTCGGCAATGCGTTTGACCAGTGCCAGTCCCAAGCCGTTTCCTTCGGTGTTACGAGAACTGTCCGCTTGATAAAACTTCTCGAAAATGCGGTTGATGTCCTTTTCGGCAATCCCATTGCCGCTGTTGGCGATCGAAACGACAAGTTTTTCTCCGTTTTTACGCAGTTTTACCGCCACAATGCCTCCGTTCGGAGCGAATTTCATGGCATTGGACAAAAGATTGACCCAAATCTGCGAAAGCATGTATTCATCGGTGGTATACTGCGCTTCCTCTAAATCAATATCCAATTCCAACCCTTTTTCCGTCCATTGCTTTTCAAAAAGCAAAATGGCATGCCGAAGTTGCTCGTCAAGATAGAACGTGCTTTTTTCACCGACATATTGTTGATTTTCCAATTTTGAAAGAAGCAGAATGTTGCTTGCCATTGCGGAGAGCCGGTCGGATTCTTTGACAATAAAATCAATGTACTCTTCCCTCTGCTCTTCTGTCAAACTATCGTCTAATTGTAATTGTTTGGCGAAACCGCGAATCGAAACGATCGGCGTCTTAAATTCGTGAGAAAAACTGTTTATAAAGTCTTTTCGGAACAGTTCCGTATTGGAAAGCTCTTCTGTCATTAGGTTAAAACTCCTGAAAATCTGGGTAAAATCTCCTTCACCGGAAGGCACCGGAAGACGTACATCGTAATTTCCCTTTGAAACCTCCAAATTTGCGGCATTTAATTTGCGTAACGGCTCCAAAATCTTTTTGATGACCGGAACTGAAATAATTGCCGCCAAGATCATATTGGCAGACAGCGCAACAGCCAACAACAGCCAATGCGCGCTGAGCAACCGCTCAATCGGTCGAAAGAAAAAGATGATCGGAAGGATCAGCGCAACAGTGATCGCGCCGGAAGCCAACTGTATAAGCAGAATGATAGCAAGTATCCGAAGCTGTATATGTTTGTGATTCATTT
>CAZUWA010000006.1:0-52780 GCA_964623895.1 uncultured Lachnospiraceae bacterium
ATATGCGACTGTCCCGCGAAGATGGGGATAAGGTGGAAAGCGACAGCATTTCCAATCAGCGAGAACTGATTACAGATTATCTATCACGGCACAGGGAACTCAAGTTCGTATCCGAGTATGTGGATGACGGGCATAGTGGCGTCAGTTTTGAAAGACCGGCATTTCAAAGAATGATGGAGGATGTAAAAGCCGGAAAAGTAAACTGCATCATTGTTAAGGATCTGAGCCGTTTCGGTAGAAACTACATAGAAACGGGCAGATACATGGAAAAGATCTTTCCGTGTATGGGAGTTCGCTTTATATCGGTCTTGGACAATTACGACAGTGCAGGTGAAGAGACCGATGCAGACCGGATTATCATTCCGTTCAAAAATCTCATCAACGATTCTTACTGTCGGGATATTTCTATGAAAATCCGCAGTCAGCTTGATGTAAAGAGAAAGAACGGAAAGTTTATCGGAAGTTTTGCCAGTTATGGGTATCTGAAAGATCCCAGGGATAAGAACCATTTGATTCCCGACCCGTATGCCGGGGAAATCGTCAGACAGATATTTGAATTAAAACTGTCGGGATATAATTCACAGCGAATAGCGGAATATCTCAATGATATGGGTGTTCTTCCTCCTGCGGAGTATAAGAGAAGTTTGGGCATGAATTATGACTGTGGTTTTAAGGTTGGAAGTAATCCCAAATGGGCGGTGATGTCTGTCAATCGTATCCTGTCCAACGAGATATATACGGGAACGATGGTACAGGGTATCAACAGTAAAATCAATTACAAGATCAAGGAGAGCAGACCCGTTCCCAAGGAAAACCGGATTCGGGTATCGGATACCCATGAGGCGCTTGTCAGCAGAGATACCTTTGACAAGGTACAAAATCTTCTGCTCCTTGATACAAGGACCGCGCCGAATGAATCGACTGTATATCTGTTGTCCGGGTTGGTGGTCTGTGGGGATTGCTGTCAAAATGTGGTTCGCAGAAAACGGGTAAGAGGTGAGAAATCATATAGCTATTTTCATTGCAGTACAGCAAAAAGCGGTGCAGGCTGTTCCTCACATCTGATCAATGTAGCCAAGTTGGAACAGGTCGTGTTGGAGACCGTACAGGCTGAAATCCGTTTGCTTGTGATGGCGGAAAATGTGCTGAATCAAATCGACCGAATTTCCGAGCAACAGAGCAGCGTGAAGGCTGTTACCATTCAGATTGAAGCATTGGACGTAGAGATAGAGCGGTATCAAAATCTGAAAGTACAGCTATATACGGATATGTTGGAGGAACTCATCAGCAAGGATGAATATAGATCTTTCAACGCAAGATTTACGGAAAAGACGGAAACTGCCAAGCGTCAGAAAGAGGAACTTTTGGGGCGAAAGCATACGTTGCTTTCCAATAAAACACATCTGAAGCCGTGGCTGGAGGATTTCAAAAAACACGAAAATATTACGAAGTTGGAACGGCAGATTGTGGTGGAGTTGATTGAGAAGATCATAGTTTATGATAAAACCAGAGTGGAAATTCGCTTTCGTCATGGAGATGAAATACAGGAAATGATCACCCTTGCCGGAGTGGGCAATAAGGAGGTATCAGTATGCGTATCGTGAGCTACACAAGAACGACCTGCTGTTTCCCCGGTAGAGAAGCACCGCGTATTCTCGAGCAGAATGAACATATCGGGAAATATGCTGCTCTGCATAATTTCAAGATTGCGGATAAATACAACGATAGAAAAAAGGATACAACGGCAAATGATGGATTTCAAAGGCTGTTGCAGGATGGCATCATGCGGAAATTTGATGCGGTTATCGTGGATTCTGTTTTCCTTGCAGGCAAAGATCTGTGGAATGCCAAAGAAACACTTTTGGAAACCTTTCATTATGCGGGCATTGGATTTATTGTTGTGGAGGATGATTTCATTAGTATCGGCAAAAGCGGTATCGAGGCGGAACGCTATTTTGAAACAAAGTACGGTCAGTTGAGAAGTGAGACGATCCGCACACAGGTGCTTGAGCGAAACCGAAACGGTATTCTCTCCTGGAATGATGCAAAATATGGGTATCGGATAGAAAATAACACCCTTGTCATAGACGAGGAGACCGCACCTGTTGTGAAACGGATATTTGAGATGTGCGCCGAGGGATTGAGTATTTATAAGGTTGCGGAAATATTGTCGGAAGAAAAAATTCCGTCGCCGCTTTCTAAGCGAGGTACAAATGTGGAAATCACTGATCCATATAAATGGACAAGGTTGAGTGTCAGACGATTGCTGGATAAAACGGTATATATGGGATAACAAGGCAACCATAATGCTGTCCTCCTCCATTCAGGCAACCTGCATCGGAAGATACGACGGTGAGTACGGCAGAAGTAAAAAGGCAGGCGAGGAACTTTTTTTCGATTATGCGAAAGAGACAGGAACAAAGGTTGCGATCTATCGCTTCCCGAACCTGATGGGACATAGCCGTCCGAAGTATAATTCTTTTGTTTCCACGCTTTGTTATTGCGTCGCAAACGATGAAGAATTTACCGTTAACGACAGAAGCACAGAGTTGGAACTGCTTTACATTGACGACCTCGTCGAAGGTATGTTTGATTTGCTTGAAGGCAAAGAGGCACACTGTGAGTTTGACGGTGTGGAGACGATAGCAAATGCAAACGGACGCTACTGTTATGTTCCGATCACCCATAAAGTAACATTGGGCGAGATCGTGGATTTACTCGGACAGTTCAAGGAACAGCCGACCACGCTTATAATGCCGAAAATGCCCGAAGGTTCTTTTGCAAAGAAGCTGTATTCCTTGTATTTAACGTATCTGCCTACCGAAAAGTTCAAATACGCTTTGAAAATGAATGTGGACGACCGAGGCAGCTTTACGGAACTTGTACACACTGAGGATTGTGGACAGGTGTCCATCAACATCAGCCGCCCCGGCATCACCAAGGGGCAGCACTGGCATAACAGTAAATGGGAGCTGTTTATTGTGGTGGCAGGACATGGGCTGATTCAGGAGCGGAATATCAATACCGGCGAGACGGTGGAGTTTGAGGTCAGCGGCGATAACATCGAAGCAGTTCATATGATCCCTGGTTGGACGCACAACATCATCAATTTGAGTGATACTGAGAATCTTGTGACGGTGATGACCTGCAATGAGATTTTTGATCCGGAGAGACCGGATACATTTTTTGAGATCGCGTGATATGGCAGGCTGTCAGAAAAGTTAGAATGAGAAATTCGCAGATGCTAGTGTCAATACAGTAAGTGTATCATGACAGGGTTATCGGAATCTGTTTTTCCCACGATAACAGAACGATGGCAGCCATATCTGCCAATGGCATGGTGTCGATCACAAATCTGCTGACACAAAGTTAGATGATTGTGGGTCAGCTTCGGTCATGTAAAGAGAGCGTAATTGGCTTTGATGCGGATGACTATCTAATTGTGAAAAATGAGTATGGTACTTATAAATGGTCGACCATTGCTTATGACAAGATGGAATCGGGGAATGCTAAGGATATCATAGTACTCTCGGTTTTAGACGAAGATTATAAGATTGCTGCGGTAGCGTTTACGAGGGATGGGAAACTTGCGGCTCTTGGTTCCGGTGGAAAACTCGTTCAGATGTGGAATGTTGAGCAGGGAAAATGCATTGGGACAATCTACTTTTCGCAACGGGTGAGCAGAGTGAAACTTCCGGCAGATGGACACACTCTTGAATGTCAATTTTCGAATGGGACATATTGTAGGATAGATCTAAAAACAGGTGAAAAGGGTGAGATGAAACGGCCAAATACAAAGCCGTTTGTTTCGAACTTGCTTCTGAAGCGTATCAAGTCTATGAAGGTAAAAGATATTCAGTCTACATCGAAGGGAAATGCAATCGTTCTGACTGAGAAGTGAGAAGCGTTTACATGGGATGAGAAGCTGAGACGGCTGAGTGGCTGTCATAGACATAACAGTCTGGTGACAGCAATTGCGCATGTTCTGCAGATGAGTGATTCGCCGCAAGCTATTTGCCGGAGAAATACCATGCGGATAGAGATGATCACAGAAGGCGGGATTTGTTGGATAACCAGAAGCTAGTGTGGGTCAGAATAATCAAAACCGGACGGTGTCAATGGAGATTGCCAACGAAAGGTCGTTCAATCACGAAACTGCAGTGTTTTACCAACAACCGAATATCTTAGCAGGCTATGCGTCCAATGGTGATATTCTTCTCTGGGAGCTGATTAATGAGCAAAAATACGGACGTGAAATAGGTCATTGGGAATCGGTCGAGATTGTGCGAAAAATCAGGCTGAACCATTAGAATGTGCTTTCCCGGATAAAAAGAAAACTTCTATAAGCGCATATGCTGATGGAACGATTCTGATTCGACCATTTTCAAGCAGCGGCATCCAACGGATCATTGAGACAATTCCAGGCATAGATGCAGGTATCTTTCAGTGGAATGACTTAAAATGCGATGAAGGCTTGATGAGGATGTTGGAAGGGGCAACCTGCGAATATATCCTGAAGCGGCATCATGGTGTTGGTGCCGCTTAAACAATACTGCCAAATGTCATGATATATATTGATGATTAGCTTTCTATATTGAAATTCAAAGGATATTTATAGAAAACTTATACCGTTAAAATACCCTGCAAATATGAGCAGGTACAAACAATACAAGGAGAAAGCAAACGATGCTTACATCTAACGTCAGCTTAACAAACAAAACCGTTCTTGTCACAGGAGCAGCTGGTTTCATCGGGGCAAACCTCGTAACAGAGTTGTTGAAAACAACCGAGCCCATTCATATCATCGGCATCGATAATATGAATGACTATTACGACGTGTCGATCAAGGAATACCGTTTAACCGAGATTGAGAAGCTTGCTGCTGATTATCCAGATTCCACATGGACATTCATCAAAGGCTCCATTGCGGATAAAGCTCTGATCGACAGCGTATTCACACAGTATAAGCCCGCTGTTGTGATCAACCTCGCTGCGCAGGCAGGTGTGCGTTATTCTATTACTAATCCAGATGTTTACATTGACTCGAACCTGATTGGTTTCTACAATATTTTAGAAGCCTGCCGTCATTCGTATGATAATGGTGAAACTGGTGTTGAGCATTTGGTTTATGCGTCTTCCAGTTCTGTCTACGGTTCAAACAAGAAAGTCCCGTATTCAATCGATGATAAAGTGGATAACCCTGTCAGTCTCTATGCCGCGACAAAGAAGTCAAACGAGCTTCTTGCTCATGCTTACTCCAAACTCTACAACATCCCCTCTACAGGTCTGCGTTTCTTCACAGTTTACGGACCTGCCGGAAGACCGGATATGGCGTATTTTGGATTTACCAACAAGCTGCTCAAGGGAGAGACAATCCAGATATTCAATTACGGAAACTGCAAACGGGATTTTACCTATGTAGATGATATTGTAGAAGGTGTAAAGCGCGTGATGCAGAGAGCGCCTGAGAAGCAGAACGGGGAGGATGGGCTTCCCCTTTCACCATACAGAGTTTACAACATTGGAAACAACAGTCCGGAGAATCTGCTAGATTTCGTAACGATTTTGCAGGAGGAGCTGATTCGTGCGAAAGTGCTCCCGCAAGATTATGACTTTGACGCACACAAAAAACTTGTTCCCATGCAGCCGGGAGATGTGCCGATTACCTATGCGGATACAACTGCGCTGGAAGCAGATATGGGCTTTAAGCCGAGTACAAGTCTTCGTGATGGACTTCGGAAGTTTGCTGAGTGGTACAAAGTATTTTATCATATTTGAGGAGAGAAGTATTATGAACAAGAGAATCGCAGTAGCAGGAACCGGTTATGTGGGCTTATCGATTGCCACACTTTTAGCACAGCACCATCATGTGACCGCTGTGGATATCATCCCCGAAAAGGTGGATATGATCAACAACAGAAAATCGCCCATCCAAGACGAGTATATCGAAAAGTATCTGGCAGAGAAAGAACTTGATCTCACTGCCACGTTAGATGCCGAAATGGCGTATAAGGATGCAGACTTTGTTGTGATTGCCGCGCCGACAAACTATGACAGTAAAAAGAACTTTTTTGATACCTCTGCCGTTGAAAACGTGATTCAGCTTGTCATCAAGTACAATCCCGATGCAATCATGGTTATTAAGTCCACTATCCCTGTTGGATTCACGGCTTCTGTCCGTGAAAAATATCATTGCGACAATATCATCTTCAGTCCCGAATTTTTGCGTGAGAGCAAGGCTCTTTATGATAACCTCTATCCGAGCCGGATTATTGTCGGTACCGATGTGGAGAACGCAAGACTGGTAAAAGCTGCAAAAACATTCGCAGGACTGCTGCAAGAAGGTGCAATTAAAGAAGATATCGACACACTGATCATGGGATTTACCGAAGCCGAGGCGGTCAAACTGTTCGCAAACACATATCTAGCGCTTCGTGTATCCTACTTTAACGAGCTAGATACCTATGCGGAAATGAAGGGACTCAATACCCAGCAGATTATCAACGGCGTGTGCCTTGACCCGAGAATCGGAAGCCACTACAATAACCCGTCTTTTGGTTATGGTGGCTATTGTCTTCCCAAGGACACCAAGCAGTTACTGGCAAACTATCAGGACGTGCCGGAGAATCTGATTGAGGCAATCGTTGAGTCCAACCGTACACGTAAAGACTTTATCGCAGAGCGTGTGCTAGAAATTGCCGGTGCGTATGAAGCCAACGACGAGTGGAGGGCGGAAAAGGAAAAAGAAGTTGTAGTTGGTGTGTACCGCCTGACGATGAAATCAAACTCGGATAACTTCCGTTAGAGTAGTATTCAGGGCGTCATGAAGCGTATAAAGGCGAAAGGCGCAACAGTTATTATCTATGAGCCGACACTAAAGGATGGAGAGAAGTTCTTCGGAAGCCTGATCGTAAACAATCTCTCCAAATTCAAGCAAATGTGCAATGTCATCATCGCCAATCGTTACGATACTTGTCTTGACGATGTGCGGGAGAAAGTATACACAAGGGATATCTTCAGGAGAGACTGATTATTGAAAAGCCGCTGATCAGCGTGGTGAAGTGCCCACGGTTTGAGTAAAACCTATATAAAATTGATTATTTACTTATAATTTCTCAAATGTCGTTAAAGCCTTATGTTTCAAGGCTTTTCAGCATTTCTTGTTTCGGGAGATGTTCTTAAAACTTCTTAAATCATTTCAGGTTTTCCTATCAGAAGTAGTAAACAGCGTAGTATAGTAAAACCGCTATTTACTATCTATGCAATCAGACGTTTCATTTTGGCTACCGCGCTGTCAGAGGTTGCATGGACATAATAGTTCAGCGTATTGTGATGTTGGAATGTCCCATAATACAAAAATCTCGTACCGAAACGGAAACACTCGGAAAGGCTATTGGTTATTGCGAGTAGTGGTATCCTACAACATACCATTACAACCGCAGAGACTTGCACACCACGGATATTATGACATATATCCGTGGTGTGCAAGTCTCTGCATTTTTTATGATTGAATTGCCGTGTATCGAACAATACGCATGGTGGTGTGCGAGGACAGCTCGTTAAGTAATGGTTAGCTTCCTACTCAGTTTAATTTACGGTATGCTTATCGCTCTTCCTTGAAATAATTCACTCCGAGCCATGCGGGAGGTTGCGTTTCGCGTTTACGGCGCAGGCTAACGGTGATCAAGACGATGATAGTCACTAGATAGGGCAACATTTCAAATAACGGCATAAACTGTACGCTGACTCTCACATAGTTTGACAAAATGTACAGGCCGCCGAAGAGATAAGAGCCGATAATCGCTGTTGATGAATTCCAGACCGCAAAAATCACGATCGCGATAGCAAGCCATCCTCTGTCACCAAAACCATTATTAGACCATATACCGCTGGAATAGTCCATGATGTAATATAGCCCGCCAAGTCCTGCGATCGCACCGCCGATGATGATCGAAAGATACTTGTATTTATCAACATTGATTCCTGCGGCATATGCCGTTGCAGGGTTTTCCCCGACTGCGCGGAGTTTTAGCCCGACTTTGGTTTTGTTAATGATCAAAGAAACGACGATCGCGATGATCAGCGCCAGATAGACCATAAAGCCGTAGTTGAAAAAAACATCTCCGAACCAACCGAGTTTGGAAGCAAATGGCAGCGTTGTTTTGAATGCCTTTGCGGCTTCTGTCAGCGCCAAAAAGGGAATATCGCTTCCCGAGATCTTGATCAGTGAACCGCCGAAGAAGTTTCCGACCCCAACGCCGAAGGTTGTGAGTGCAAGTCCTGTGACATTTTGATTTGCTTTGAGCGTGACCGTCAGGAAGGCATATATTGCCGATGCAAACGCCGAGCCCAAAATGCAAGAGAAAAATGCGATCAATACTGCCGGTAATGGTTCGACGGTATCTACGGCTGACTTGTAAAAGAAAGAGCCGGCAACACCTGAAATGGCACCGATATACATGATCCCCGGAATTCCGAGATTGAGATTTCCTGCCTTTTCTGTGAGGATCTCACCCGTTGAGCCAAGTAAAAGCGGCGTTCCTTGCAGAACGGCACGGTTTATAAATTGTGCTATCGGGAACATGATTCCACCTCCTTGTCTGCTTTTTCACTGCTTTTTTTGTCCGATTTGCGGTGAAAGTGAAAATGAATTTTGTAATTGAGGAAAAATTCACAGCCAATGATAAAAAACAGAATGATGCCGGTGAGGATCTCGGAATAGGATTCATTTAGTCCTTGCCGTAACGACACTTCCGAAGCGCCCCTTGAAAGAAATACCAGTAGAAAACTCGATAAGAACATAAAGAATGGGTTGAATTTTGCTAGCCATGCGACCATGATCGCGGTAAATCCGTTTCCACCGGCGAGGTTTGAGTCGATGGAATGATGGATCATTCCTGTCAGCATCAGACCGACCAGTCCGCATAGCGCTCCCGAAAAGATCATTGTTCGGATAATGACCTTTTTTACATTGATTCCGATATATTTTGCTGTATTTTGACTTTCTCCGACAACGGTGATTTCATAGCCGTGTTTGCTTTTGTAAAGGTAAAAATACATCAGCACAGAAAGTGCCAATGCAATGAGAATTGCCAGAATGCTTCTGTCCCCGAAGATCTCTGGAAACCAACCATGGCAAAGCAGAGAGGGCCCGACCGTGTTTGAACCGCTCTTGTCGGCAATTTTTAGGAAAAATTCGACAAGTTGGATCGCAACATAGTTCAGCATAAGCGTGAAAAGCGTTTCATTGGTCTGCCATCTGGCTTTGAAAAATGCAGGGATGAAGCCCCACAGCGCACCGGAGAGTACGGCGGCGACGATCATAATAATCATTAATAGCCATTCGGGCACCTTTCCTCCGAGATAAAACATGACCATTGCTGTGGCAAGCGCGCCGACCAGCACCTGACCTTCGGCGCCCGTGTTCCAGAACTTCATTTTAAATGCCGGAGCCAAAGCTATGGCGATGCTCAACAGTATTGCGATTTCACGTATGGTGACAATGGCGATCTTTTCCGTGCCGAAATTTCCTTCGAACATCGAAACATAAATGTTGATTGGATTTTGCTTGGTGATGAGCATTGTCAGCAATCCACAAAAAACGAGCGCCGCAAGAATGGCGACGGCACGGACTGCAATACTTCGTTTCAAGCTTACATCTTTTCGTTTGGTTACCGTTATAAAAGGTTCTCTTGCATGTTTGTTTGTTTTGCTTTTTACAGAAGCGTCAGCCATTGCTATCACCGTCCTCTTTTGATTTTGTCATAAGCAATCCGATCTCTTCCTTTTTTACTGTGCGCGCATCGACGATTCCGCTGATCCTGCCGGAGGACATGACCATGATCCGATCGCAAAGCCCGATCAGTACATCGAGATCTTCCCCAACGAAAATAACGGCAACGCCGTGATCTTTTTGTGCCGTCAGAAGGTTGTAGATCATGTAGGAAGAATTGATATCGAGACCTCTGACCGGATAGGCGGCCATCAAGAGCGTCGGCGCCGCGGCAATTTCACGCCCGACCAGTACTTTCTGTACATTTCCACCGGAAAGGGTACGCACGGGTGTTTTAACGCTCGGCGTCTTGATCTGCAGGTTTTCAACGATCCTGTCGGCGAGCTTGTGCGGCGGTATTCTGTCAAGAAAAGGAGATCTGCCGTTTCGGTAACTTCTGAGCATCATGTTGTCGATTAGATCCATATTTCCGACCAGCCCCATGCCGAGACGGTCTTCCGGAACAAAAGAAAGTCTGACACCGAGGTCGCGGATCTGAACCGGCGTTTTCTTTTTGAGATCGGTTTCTTCATTGCTGTTTGGATCAATGTAGATGATATCGCCTTCGGAGTAAGGAAGAAGTCCTGCGATTGCTTCGAGAAGTTCGCGCTGTCCGCTTCCTGCGATACCTGCGATGCCGAGGATCTCTCCGGAACGTGCAGTAAAGGAAACGTCGTCCAAGACTTTGACGCCTTCGTGATTGGTCATACTGAGATTTTTAACGCACAACCGATCAACGGGATCTTTCGGTTCGGTCCTTCCGATCTCCAGTGTGACATTCTGCCCGACCATCATTGATGTGAGCAGATGTTCATCCACTTCATCGGTCTCCACCGTTGCAATGTACTTGCCTTTTCTGAGAATGGCAACGCGATCGGAAAGCGCCATCACTTCGCTTAATTTGTGTGTGATAATGATAATGCTCTTGCCGTCATCCCGCATTTTTTTGAGCACGGCAAAGAGCTTTTGTGTTTCTTGCGGTGTGAGAACAGCCGTCGGTTCGTCAAGAATAAGAATATCCGCACCCCTGTACAGTACCTTAATGATCTCTACGGATTGCTTTTCCGATACGCTCATTTCGTATATTTTTTTATTTGGATCGATGTCAAATCCATAGCGTTTAGAAATCTCTGCAACCCTCTCGGCGGACTTTTTGATGTTGTATTTTTCGTTTTCAATGCCAAGGACGATGTTCTCGGTGGCGCTGAAAATGTCGACGAGTTTAAAATGTTGATGGATCATTCCGATGCCATAAGAAAAAGCATCTTTTGGGGAATTGATGACAGCGCGGGTTCCTTTTACATAGATTTCGCCTTCGTCCGGGGTATAAATTCCGAGGCACATATTCATCAGTGTCGTTTTTCCGCATCCGTTTTCTCCGAGCAATGCCAATATTTCTCCTTCCATCAAATCGAAGGTGATCGCATCGTTGGCTTTGACGTCGCCGAAGATCTTGGTGATCTTTTCAAAATGCAAGGCTGATTTTTTTTCTGACATCTTGGTCTCCGTTCTGCCGCCGTGCGGCATGAAAAGTGAAAAATTACGCAGTTGCGTTTTAAGTATCAAATAAAAGGAATATGGGGTTGCCGTATCGGATCAGACCGGTATACGACAACCCCATGAAAATGTGGATCAGTCTCCGAAATTGGTATTCAGATTGGTGATTCCGTCGATAATAATGTCGAAATAAGGAGCAGAACGGAAATCGTTGCCGGATTCATCAAAATAACCGTCATGGATGACATTGGTCTCGCCTACAAAATCGCCGTCAACATCTGCTTTGTACTCTGTGAGGGTCTTGCCGTCAACAGTGAATTTGGAAGTATCGAAGACATGCAGTGTACCTGCCTTCAACTCCGCAATCGCTTTGTCGATCGCTTCCTTTGTTCCGTCTGCAGCAACTGCAAGGTTGATGCCGGAGAGAACGATTGCGCCTGTTGCAATCGTGCCGGTGTTGTCTTTACTGAGCTCTGTATCGGTGTTGATGCATTTTGCCGCTTCAAAGAAGAAGGGAGCCCAGTTGATTGCGGAAGAGATCACAAAAGAATTCTTGCCTGCGGAGATGGTGCTTCCGTTGTAAGAAACGTTCGGAACGCCAACCACTTCGCATGCAGTGGGAGCGCCGAGGGAGTCAGCGTGCTGGCTGATCAAGACGCATTTGTCGTTGGTGATCAAAGAGTTTGCTGCTTCCATCTCTTTTGCCTGATCATACCAAGAGCCGGTGTAACGGACCTTCATGGTTGCGCTCGGGCAAACAGAACGTGCGCCAAGATAGAAAGAAGTCATACCGGAAATAACTTCCGCGTAGGTGAAAGCACCGACATAACCGATTACTGCCTGATCGGCTGTGATCTTACCGGATTCAATCATCTCGTTGAGTTTGAGCCCTGCGGCGATACCTGCAAGATATCTTCCTTCATAGATCGAAGCGAAGGCATTGTGGAAATTTGCAACGTCCTTATTAGCATATTTGGAACTTGTGCCGGTCATGTGGACAAACTGAACGTCCTGGTATTCTTTTGCTGCCTGAACGACATACGATTCGTGACCAAAACTGTCAGCAAAGATCAATTTGCATCCTTTTTCAGCGAGATCTCGTGCTGCATCGTAGCAAGCGGAAGTCTCCGGTACATTGACCTTAAGGAGTGCCTGCTCGTCGCTGAGTCCGAGAACGGATTTTACAGAGTTGAATGCTTTGATGAAGTTGTTGTCGTAAGTGGAGTTTTCATCGTGGAGGCAGATCAGTCCCATTTTGAAATCTTCTTTTACCTCAAAATCTTTGGTAAGGGTAGGAGCGGATAAAAGCGGATCGCTTTCCTTGGATTCTGCTTTTTGTGAGGGCGTGCATGATGCGAGTGCCATGATCACCATGAGCAGTGAAAGTGCGAGGGTAATGATTTTTTTGAACATTTTTTGCCTCCGTTGATTTTGTTTTACATTTTATATTTAATTTAGGGTTTCCCCTGCATTAACTATGGATCGACCGGCGCTCCTCGGTAAAAATCAAAGATCGGAAATCAAAAAATAAACAGGCATGCCGATATGACAGCATGCCTCTTGACCAAAATAAGAACAACACGACACATCAAATCCACGAACTAAAGATCATATGTGACGCATTCAACTTATAGTCGGACAATTACGGTTGCCCGGTAGAGACTTTCTGACCGATTACAGAGGATATATAAGTCGCGTTATTTGATTGTAGACTGTTCCTTTTAAAACTGCAACGACCGCGTCGGTCGACAAATAGCAAATATCTTCAAGGAACAACTGCATTTTAAAGCATTTGATGTCGTTTGTCAAGTCCTTTTTTGAGTTTTTTTAATTTTTGTGACAACTTGTAAAAAAATCAAATATCGGGTCAGAAAATGTTGCAGTTTGAATATTGCAATCGTTGGTGGAATGTGATACAATACTAAAAATAGGTGAGGGAGAGACTGTGTGCGGATGCGTGACGGGCTGAGATCTCAAAAGCAGAAAGAATATGATAAAGCAGCAAAATCAAGGGATCTTGTTCGACCCCTTGATTTTTTTTACGGCAGATCTTCGTGCAATGTCTGTTTAAGCTGACGACAGTTTCTTTCCTTATACTTATGATGTATGCGCGGATATATGCAGAAAAGTTGCAAGCAATTTTTTGCTTTTTTGTTTTTGAATGTATTTTTGGCAGTACAGAGCGCTTGTTGCGTTTAGTTCTTGCATTTTTATAAAAAACTGTTTGACATTCTTTTTAAGTTATGATATAATAAACTGAATTATTATCGGGAGGTGTATCGTGATCATTTTGGGAATCGATCCGGGACTGGCGATTGTCGGCTACGGAGTGGTGGAATATCGAAATTCGCGTTTTAAGGTACTTGATTTTGGTGCGATCACTACCCCGGCACACACAAAAGTCGAGAATCGTTTGTCACTGATCTACTGCGGTCTGAACAAGATCATTGAACGCTATCACCCGGATGAGATGGCGGTGGAAGAACTGTTTTTCAATACTAATATTACTACCGGTATCAAAGTTGCGGAAGCCAGAGGGGTGATCCTGCTGTCCGCAAAGGAAAAGGGGTTAAGCATCTTTGAATATACCCCTTTACAGGTCAAGCAGGCAGTCGTTGGCTATGGCAGGGCAGAGAAAAAACAGGTCATCATGATGGTGCGCTCGATCCTGAATATCGGTACGGAATTAAAATTAGATGATACCGCGGATGCCCTTGCAATTGCCATTTGTCATGCCCACACCGGCGGCAGTGCTCTTAAACAATTTTACAATTTGAAATGATTCGGAAGGATACCGGAATATGTACTACTATCTTGAGGGAAAACTGGCGCTGCCGGACTTTAATACTGCGGTCATTGACTGTACGGGTGTTGGCTATAAATTGACGGTCAGCAGCACGACACGCGCAGATATCTCTTCGAAAGTGGGCAAGACCGTGCGGCTTTATACGGTTCTGTCGGTTAGGGAGGATGCGATGGAGCTCTTCGGTTTTTCTGACGAGAGTGAAAAAACGGCATTTGAACAGCTTATTTCGGTGTCCGGTGTTGGGCCGAAGGCGGCGATCGCCATTCTTTCGGTGCTGACTCCTGACAGGCTGAACAAAGCGGTGTTGACGGGCGATGTCAAAGCTATCTCTGCGGCGCAAGGCGTCGGAAACAAGATCGCTGCGCGTGTCGTTCTCGAATTGAAGGATAAACTTGCTAAGGCGTTGGGTGTGACAGCGGAAGACTTGCCGCAAGTCTCGGACAGCAGCGGACAAAATTTGGGCGATGCCTTAAATGCGCTCATGGTTTTGGGATACACCAGAGCGGAAGCGACCAACGCCCTGAAAAAGATCAATACCGTCGGCAAGACGACTGAGGAACTGATCAAAGAAGGGCTGAAAATGCTTTCGAAAATTTAAAAAAAGGGAGACGAATAATGAATGGATAACGATTTCGATTTTGAAACACGGATCGTCAGTTCAAACCAACGGGAAGAAGATCAAGGCGATGTCTCCCTTCGTCCGAAATCATTGGATGAATATGTAGGGCAATGCAAAGTCAAGGAAAATTTAAAAGTATACATGGCAGCGGCAAAGAACAGAGGGGATGCCCTTGACCATGTTTTGTTGTACGGTCCTCCGGGTTTGGGAAAAACCACCCTCTCTGCGATCATTGCGGAAGAAATGGGAGTCAATCTCAGAGTTACTTCCGGTCCTGCCATTGAGCGACCGGGCGATCTTGTAGCGTTGTTGACCAATCTGTCTGAAAACGATATTCTCTTTATTGATGAGATCCACCGCCTGCCACGCACGGTAGAAGAGGTGTTGTATCCGGCGATGGAGGATTATGAAGTGGATATAATCATCGGAAAAGGACCTGCGGCAAGAAGCTTTCGAATGCAGCTGCCGCATTTTACCTTGATTGGCGCGACCACCAGAGCAGGACAACTTTCTACTCCGATGCGCGATCGCTTCGGCGTGATTTTTAAGTTAGAATTATATAGTCCCGATGAACTTTCTACCATCGTCAAGCGCAGTTCCGGTATTCTCGGATTACCCATTTCGGAGGATGGCGCTTTGGAGATCGCCTCAAGAAGCAGAGGGACGCCGCGTATTGCCAACCGCTTTTTGAAGCGTGTCAGAGACTTTGCGCAGGTCATGGGCAACGGAACGATCGACAAACAGATTGCTGATTACGCCCTGCGTGCATTGGACGTGGACGAACTTGGGTTGGATGCTGTGGACAGAAAGATGCTCTTGACCATTATGAAAACGTTCGACGGGGGACCGGTGGGACTGGATACCCTTGCGGCAACGGTGGGAGAAGAATCAATTACCATTGAAGATGTCTATGAACCGTATCTCATGCAGATCGGATTTTTGAACCGCACACCGCGTGGCAGAATGGTCACCAAATCGGCATATGAGCATCTTGGTGTGCCGGTTCCCGGAGAAAAAGGCGATCAAGTGGTCGGAAACGGCGAACAGACGGGGCTGTTTGATGAGTAGGTGAACAAAACCCGTCAAAATTTCAGTTTCGAATAAGAAAAGAGAAGAAATATGTGGTACTCTGACAACTGGAAAGAATACACTCTGCTTGACTGCTCGGATGGTCAACGGTTGGAAAATTGGGGAGGGTATACCCTCATCCGTCCCGATCCGCAGGTCATCTGGAAGGGTGTTTGCCGTCATCCTTCTTGGAAAAAAGCGGATGCGCGATATGCACGCTCTTCCGGTGGCGGGGGTGCGTGGAATCAAAACAAACTGCCGGAAAAATGGCAGATCTCCTATGAACGTCTTGGCATCACCTTTGTGGTCAAGCCGATGGGATTTAAGCATACCGGCATTTTCCCCGAACAAGCGGTCAACTGGGATTGGTTTTCGGAACTTATCAAAAATGCAGGCCGTCCTATCAAAGTTTTAAATCTCTTTGCCTATACCGGTGGCGCAACGATTGCTGCCGCAAAAGCGGGGGCAAGTGTCTGTCACGTCGACGCTTCCAAAGGAATGGTGCAGATGGCAAAGGAAAATGCCGAACTTTCAGGTCTTTCAAATGCTCCCATCCGCTATATTGTGGATGACTGCAAGAAATTTGCCGAGCGAGAGATCAGAAGGGGCAATTTCTATGATGCGGTCATTATGGACCCTCCTTCATACGGCAGAGGTCCTTCGGGCGAAGTTTGGAAATTGGAAGACAATATCGGAGAACTTTTGGCGCTTGTTTCGGGGCTGTTGTCGGAAAAACCTCTTTTTTTCTTGGTCAACTCCTACACGACAGGGCTCTCTCCGTCCACCATGGGATATATGCTTGATCTCAATCTGTCAAAATTCGGCGGAAAGACGGTTGCAGATGAGATTGGCATTCCGGTGAAACAAACCGGTGGCATGCTCCCTTGCGGTTCTTCCGCGAGATGGACAAAAAAGGATTAAGAAAAGAGGATGTTTTTGCTATTGCAAAAAGCGATGATAAAAAATGGCTGAACCATATATCAAAATCGATAATATAACCTTTTCCTATCAGGAAGAGGGAACAGAAAAGAAACCGACTGTCTTGAAAAATTTCAGTCTGAATATTGAAAAAGGCAGTTTTGTGGCACTTTTGGGGCATAACGGTAGTGGAAAATCAACACTGGCGAAATTGATCTGCGCCATTCTCATTCCCGAAAAAGGAAAAATATTTGTCGGAAATACAGAGGTATCGTCCCCTGATCTTAACGATGAAGAATTGTTGGAATTACACCGTCGTGTCGGAATGGTGTTCCAAAATCCGGATAATCAACTGGTTGCAACGGTCGTGGAAGAAGATATTGCTTTCGGACCCGAAAACTTGGGAGTGGAGCCGGCTGAGATTCGCCGCAGGGTGGACGAAGTGATGGCGAAGATGGAACTGACCGATTATGCCGGACATTCCCCTTCAAAACTGTCGGGGGGACAGAAGCAAAGAGTGGCGGTGGCAGGTCTTCTTGCTATGCAGCCGGAATGTATGATCTTTGATGAAGCGACTGCCATGCTTGATCCGCAGGGACGCAAGGAAGTCATGAATACCATTTTGCGACTCAACAAGGAGATGGGTATTACGGTCATACACATCACGCACAATATGGATGAGGCGGTTCTTGCTGACCGTGTGGTGGTGATGGACGACGGAGATATGGTATTGGACGGTGCGCCTGAATTTGTGTTTGCGCAGGTTGAAACGATGCGAAAAATCGGACTTGAGGTGTTGCAGGGCACAGAACTGCTGTATGAATTACACAAATTGCTTCCCACATTGCCGGACGGCCTGACCGATTCGAACGCCTGCGCCGATGCGATCTTTGAATACTATCGAAAGATGAATAAGGATGAATAAATGATGGAATATGCGATTAGCCTGCGGGATGTCGTCTATGTTTATGGAAGAGGCACTCCTTTTATAAGGGTAGCACTGGACAATGTTTCGCTGAATATCCAAAAAGGGGGTATCACCGGCATTATAGGACATACCGGAAGCGGTAAGTCGACGCTTTTGCAGATGATGAATGGACTGTTAAGACCGGACAGCGGTGAGGTGCTTCTTTTTGGAGAATCTCTTGAAAAATGGAGAAAAAATGGGAAAAATCCGGCATTTTCAGTCGGACTTGTTTTCCAATATCCGGAATATCAGCTTTTTGAAGAGACTGTTTACAGGGATGTGGCATACGGTCCGCAGAACATGAAACTTTCGAAAGAAGAGACAGACCGTCGAGTACGAGCGGCGTTGGCTTTTGTGGGCTTGGGAGAGGAGTTGCTTGAAGTTTCTCCATTTGAACTTTCCGGTGGACAAAAGCGGCGCGTTGCCATGGCGGGTATTATTGCGATGGAGCCGGAGGTTCTGATCTTCGATGAACCTGCCGCGGGGCTTGACCCCAAGGGTAGGGAAGAGATCTTCGGAAATATCGTGAAATATCAGAAGGCAACCGGCAAAACGGTGGTCATCGTTTCCCATTCGATGGAAGACATTGCCAAATATGCCGAAGAGATCTTGGTGATGAATGACGGCAAAGTGGTGCTCTCGGGAAACAGTCACGATGTCTTCAGAGAAAAAGAATTACTTGAAAAGATCGGACTCAAGCGCCCCGCTATCACAGAACTAATGGAAAAATTGAAAGATCGTGGCATGCCGGTGCGCACCGATGTTTACACTGTTGAAGAAGCGAAAGAAGTATTGCTTCCCCTTTTGAAAGGAGGAAGCCATGCTTAAAGATATTACCTTGGGACAGTTTTTTCCGGGAAATTCACTGTTGCACCGTCTCGATCCGCGCATCAAACTGATTGCAACGGTGTTGTTGGTGGTTGTAGTGTTTATGGCGGACAGTATGGTCTCTTACCTTGTGCTGATCTTGCTGTCGATATTATTGATATTGCTTTCTCGTATTCCTTTTAAAACAATCTTAAAATCTGTTAAACCACTGGTTTTTGTGATCTGTTTTACGGCAATCTTGAATGTCTTTTTTGCTGTGGGAGAAAATGTGCTGTGGGAATTTAGGCTCTACTTTATCCATCTGACCATTCGTGCGGAAGGGGTTTTGGCTGCTGTCAAGATGGCATTACGGATCATTTTGCTGGTGGTCGACACCGGTGTGATTCTCAGTTATACGACCTCTCCCATTGACTTAACCGACGGTATTGAAAGGTTGTTTTCTCCTCTCGGAAGGATCGGACTACCTGTACATAGTTTTGCGATGATGATGTCGCTTGCTCTGCGGTTTATTCCGACACTTATTGAGGAAACGGACAAGATCATGGCAGCGCAAAAGTCGCGAGGATCGGATTTTTCAAGCGGAAATGTGATCAGTCGTGTCAAAGCACTGATTCCGATCCTTATACCGTTGTTGCTTTCTTCCTTTAGAAGAGCGGACGAATTGGCGCTTGCGATGGAATGCCGTTGCTATCACGGCGGAACGGGCAGAACGAGAATGAAGCAAATGAAACTTCATCCGAGAGATTTTATCTTTCTTGCGGTGCTTACACTCTGCCTGCTTATTCGTTTGATCCCGGGGATTCCTTGTACGGCACTCGGTATTGAAGGAACATTTATTATTTAAAAATTGTGAAAATAAGACTTAAAAAGTATAAAAAAGCATTGATCATTGTGGGATCGCTTGCAGTTGTCATGGCAGTTCTGCTCGTTTGGTTCTTTGCTTCCGTTGCAGACGGAATGTATGAAGGCGCTTGCTTTGGTATCAAAAACTATCAAAGCGCGGTTGATAAGGATGGCGATGGGATCGACGATCAGACCGATCTTCTTGCGGGTGTGCGCGCCTACCTTGACACAAAGCCGAAATATAAAAGCCAATATTACAGTACCGGCTATCCAGATGATGGGTATGGTGTTTGTACCGATGTGGTCGCAAGAGGAATGCTTGCGGCAGGATATGACCTGATGATTCTGATGACAGAGGATATCGCGGCACATCCCGAACGTTACGATGCGGATGCGGGGGACAGCAAGATCGCTTTTCGTCGCGTGCGCAATCAACTGTCGTATTTTGAAGGAAACGCTATCAGCTTGACCACAAATATTTACAATATAAGGGCATGGCAGGGCGGCGATATTGTTGTTTTTAAAGGGCATGTAGGGGTGGTATCCGACAAACGAAATTGGTTGGGTATTCCGTATATCCTTCATCACGGCAGTTCTGAACAAAAGGAATATGAGGAAGATATTCTGATGAAAAAGCAGATGGAGATCCTCGGACATTACAGGATCAGTTGAAAATGCGAAAGGAATGACTGCAAAATATGGCAAAAGCGCTTGTAAAATTATCTTATCTCGGCAGTTATTATCATGGTTGGCAGGCGCAAAAAAATGTGCCGAGTGTGCAAAAAACACTTCAAAATGCGGCAGAAAAGCTGTTTTTGATGCCGTGTGCTGTGACCGGATGCAGTCGTACCGACGCAGGGGTGCATGCCAAGACCTTTTATTGTACCTTTGAAAGCAAACGATTGGAGACTTTCCCGATCGAACGCATTCCGAGTGCGATCAATCTTCTGTTGCCGGAAGATATTTCGGTCAAGGAAGCGATGCCGGTTTCAGATGAATTTCACCCGCGCTATTTTGCAAAGGAAAAGGAATACGAATACCGCATTTATGTCGGAGGACAACGCGATCCCTTTTATGAAGGACGGGCATGGATGATGCCCGGGCGGACATTGAATGTTGAAAAAATGCAACAAGAGGCAGAAAAATTGATCGGAAAGCATGATTTTTCTTCATTCTGCGCCGCAGGAAGCAAAATTGAAGATAAGGTGCGTACCGTGTATTCCTGCGAAGTTGTCAAAGAAGATGATCTTATTAAAGTGCGCATTTCGGCAGACGGGTTTCTTTATAATATGGTGCGTATCATCGTCGGCACGCTGTATGAATGCGGCGTGGGAGAGAAACATGACTTTTCTGCTGTTTTGAATGACTGCGCACGTGCTTCGGCAGGCAGGACGGCGCCGCCTGAGGGACTTTATCTGACCCAAGTGATCTATTAAAAAACATAAAGAAAGGACGAATGGGCAGTGGTATTCTTCAAGAGAAAAAAGAATAACGCGTTGATGCAAGAGCAACAAAAAGCGGCGGTGGCAGCAGAACGCTCTGCCGAGAAGATTCGTCCGGGCAGAGAAAAAAAGAAAACAGCGGTGCGTGAAGACAAACGGTATACCGCACTTGCAAAATTCTTTCAAAATATCGAGTGGATCTTCATTTGCCTTGCAATCGTGGTGGGGGTAGCGCTCAGTTTTATCTTCAACGATCGGATCACAACGGAAAATTTGGGGCTGTTGTTTAGCGGTATGTCTTTCCGTTTCCCGGGAGAGGAGGCGGTTTTTGAAACGGTGCGATTTGATGCTGACATGGAGATGGATTATGATGTTTTCAGAGACTGTTTTGCGGTGGTAACGACTGCTTCCTTGCGGCTTTACGATCACAGAGGAAATATTGTCACAGAGGAAGCACTGAAAATGGAGGATCCGGTTCTTTCTTCCGGCAAGGAGTACCTGATGGTCTATGACAAAGAAGGAACATCCTATGTCATTTGTAACGCTCTCTCGGTGGTTTACAAAAGCGATGATGTGCATACCCTGTATTTTGCAGGTATGAATGACGACGGCAGTTACTACGTCTGTTGCTCCTCCGAGGATCATCCGACGGTCATACAGGTCTATAACCGTAGTTTTCGGTTGAAAAGAGAACTGAAGTACGACCGTTATCCGCTAGCGGGAATTATGTCGGAGGATGGCGGAAAAATGCTGTTTTTGTCCTATAGATCGGGAAAAAACGGACAACTTGAAGGATATGTCAACATCTATGACATGACGGGAGAGACGGTAGTTCTTCTTGAACAGGCGTATGATGAATTGCCACTTGATGGAGTGTTTCTGGTTGACGGTGGTATGGCAGTGGTCTTTGAAAGCGGAATTCGCTTTTATGACGAACAGGGAACAGAAACCGTTTTTTTGTCATTCCCGTACAGTGCACCTGTGAAACTGGCGATGTCTGCACAAATGATTGCTGTGAGTTTTGATGAGAACAAGGTGCACGGAACGAGTAACATTGTTTTGTATGATACAAAAGAAAAACGACTATTTGACACGGTGAAGCATGTCGGTAGGATCGAGCGGTTGTACGTTTCTTCCGAACGGCTGTTTATTACGGAAGAAGAAAAAACTTCGATTTATGATAGCAAAACGATGAAAACAATGATCCTTGATCTGCCCTTTCCGGATAAACTGATTTTTACAGAAGAAAAGGATGTTCTCTTCTTCTGCTATGGCAACAAAGCGGAGAATAAGGCGCAAGAGATCAACAAATACTTTAACGATTGAATGTTTCTTGTCTAAAAAAGGCAATTTTAAATAGAAGAAAGGATGAGAGAATGAATCTCAAGTTGTGTGCAAGATGCAAAAAACGTCCGGCGGTGATCTTCATTACCAGGATGGAACAAAATGAGACAATCAATGAAGGAATCTGTCTCAAATGTGCAAAAGAATTGGGTCTGAAGCCGGTAGATGACATTATGGAAAAGATGGGCATCACGGAGGAGGACATTGACAAAATGGATATGGAAATGTCGGAGATGATGGCAGGAAATGACCTGCCGGTACCGGAAGATGCGGACGATTCTTCTGACGGACATACGCCACCGATTGATTTTCAAAAGTTGTTTGGCGGCTTGTTTGCGGATAGTGCGACCAATCTTCCCGTGTTGCAAGGCGAAAAGAACGAAAACGATCAGAACCGCAGTTCTGAAAAGAATGGCAAAAAGAAGAAAGGCGAGGGCAAAGATCGACAGTATTTGCCTCTCTATTGTATTGATCTGACAGCGCGTGCGCGCAAAGGGGAGCTTGGCAAGGTGATTGGCAGAGAGAAGGAATTTGCCCGCCTTGTAGAGATACTGTGCCGCCATCAAAAGAATAATCCTTGTCTGATCGGTGAACCGGGCGTCGGAAAAACGGCGATCGCAGAGGCGCTTGCTTTGCGTATTGTTGCGGGAGAAGTGCCCTACAAGCTGGCAGATAAGGAAGTGCACCTTGTGGATCTGACCGCCATTGTGGCGGGCACACAATTTCGCGGACAGTTTGAAGCAAGGATCAAGGGACTTGTAGAAGAGGTCAAGAAGCTTGGTAACATTATTCTGGTCATTGATGAAGTACACACCATTGTCGGCGCAGGTGATGCCGAAGGCGGTATGAATGCTGCAAATATTTTAAAGCCGGCGCTTTCAAGAGGTGAAATTCAGGTGATCGGTGCGACCACCTTAGCTGAATACAGAAAGTATATCGAAAAGGATGCCGCACTCGAACGCCGTTTCCAGCCGATCGTTGTGGAAGAGCCGAGTATTGAAGCAAGCTATGAGATTCTCTGCGGCATCAAAGAACGTTATGAAAATTTCCATCGTATTTGTATTCCGAAGGACATTTTGCATAGAGCTGTAGTCATGTCCGAACGGTATATCACCGACCGTTTTCTACCTGATAAGGCGATAGACCTTATCGACGAGGCAAGCGCATATCTGGCGATCAACACGCCTTGCTTAAAGGAACTTGCCGCAACGGAAAAGGAAATGAGGGAACTTCTTGCGGATGAAGAAGCGCTTGAGAATTCCGAGCCTGCGGATGAAAAAGCTACAGAAGAAAAATATCGGAGAATTGCGGAAAACAAGGCGAAGATGCTCAATTTGGAGAGCCGCCTGACAGATCTTGAAAAAGAACAAAAGAAGGTCATTCTTGGTATTGATCATCTGGCAAAGGTGATTGAGATGTGGACCGGAATTCCGGCAACCAATATCACTGCCTCTGAGTTTGAACGAATCGATCGGTTGGATGCACGCATCAAGGAGAAGATTGTCGGACAGGATGAAGCGGTCGATGCTGTGACAAGAGCCATAAAGCGCAGTCGCGCCGGCATTTCCTATAAAAAGAAGCCGGTTTCTTTCATCTTTGCAGGTCCGACAGGGGTCGGAAAAACAGAGCTTGTCAAAACACTGGCGAATGAATTGTTCAATTCTCCCGAAACTTTGATCCGTCTTGATATGTCTGAGTTTATGGAAAAGCATTCGGTGTCAAGAATCATCGGTGCGCCTCCCGGATATGTCGGTTACGATGAAGCGGGACAACTCACCGAAAAGATTCGCCGGAAACCATATTCGGTGGTGTTGTTTGATGAGATCGAAAAAGCACACCCGGATGTTCTCAATGTACTGTTGCAGATCCTTGATGATGGTCAAGTGACTGATGCTCAAGGACGGAAGGTGAATTTTGAGAACACGGTGATCGTGATGACCACCAATGCAGGTTCGTCTTTGGCGCACAACGCCGCAGGTTTCGGAAAACGGCAGACAGAACAGCGAGAAGAGCGCACGATGAAGGCGCTCGAACAGTTCTTGCGTCCGGAATTTATCAACCGCGTGGATGAGGTGATCACCTTTAGATCGCTTGAGGAGCATGATTTTGTCGGCATTGCGGAGATCATGCTCAAGGAACTGGCAAGTGTGTTGGAAGAGAAGGAAATTTCCTTCTCATATACGCCTGCTGTGACAGAATATATTGCAAAAGGCTCCTATTCCGATAAATTCGGTGCGCGGAACATGAGGCGGTTTATTCAGAAAAAGATCGAGGATCCGTTGGCTTCCAAGATGATCTCTGCTTATGCGGGAAGTATCGAAAAGGTCAGTGTAGATTATTTACCGGAAGCGGATTGTCTTGAAATTTTAGTGATTTAAAAGAATAGTGAATTTTCGGAAAGGAGAAATAGATGGGCATTCGTTGGTATTCGATGGCGAAAGAAGATATCTTGACACTTTTGCACACCGATCCAGAGAAGGGACTTTCACAGTCGGAAGCTGCCAAACGATTGAGGGAAGACGGTAAAAATACTGTCCATCCGGTGCAGAGAGCGCCGGTGCGTGGCTATATCCGTCGTGTAATGACGGACTTAACTGCATTGCTGATGCTGGGCGTAGCGCTTTTGTCGTTTCTTTATACAAAAGATCCGACGGCACTCGTCATGTTGGTCCTGTTGCTCATCAATTATCTAATCGTTTTCCTTTCTTATCTGCGTGCGCAAAATCTACTGGAGGATTTCGGTTGCCGATCCTTGCCGACAGTCAAAGTCAAACGTGATGGGAAACTTATGCGTGTTGACACTGAATCGATAGTGCAGGGGGATATCATTTTCTTGACCGGAGGAGATATTGTTCCTTGCGATTGCCGTATTTTGGAGGATGACCGCTTGTGGGTGTCTGAAAGCATTTTATTCGGTGCGAATTCACTCTGTAAAAAGAACAGTGACAGCATTAGGCAGGGAATTTTGAAACATGAAGATGCCAAAAATTTGCTGTATGCTTCAACTGTTGTCTTCGGAGGAAGGTGTAAGGCTGTTGCGACTGCCACGGGAGAGGATGCACTCGTTTGCAAGATGGGAAAGAACAGACCGATTGCTGCGGCGCATAAACTGGATATCGTTGCGGATTTGAAAAAACTTAGCAACGCTTTGTCGGTCGCGGTACTTCTGCCTGTGTTCGTTTTGACCTTTTCAAAGATGCTTGTCGGCGGAGAAATGATCGACACTTTTCTGATCTCGCTTTCTTATGCGGTTTCCACAATGCCGGAGCAGTATGTTTCTTTTGCGTATGTGATCTTGGCGATCGCAGTTTTGCGGCTTGCAAAAGAAAAGAATGGGGAACTGCGCGGTACGTTTATTAAAAATCCGCGATCTCTTCCGGAACTTTGTGCGCTCGACTGTTTGATGATCCCGATGGACAGCTTGACGGTCGGCAAGGAAAGCCAACTTTCCGGTATATATCAAAGCGGAAAAACGGTGGATCTGATTGACGAATTGCCGAGTGAAAATGATTTGCGGGTACTGCGGTATGCCATTATTTCCACAGGACTTTACGGTGCTGCGCGATTGAATGCGCAAAGTACACAGTTCGTTCGTACATCGGAAGAAACGGCGCTCATTGAGTCGGGAGACCGCTTCGGTATATATAATCGGAGCCTTGATGAACGATATCCGATTTTAGAGCATCGTGCGCGCCATCAGGAAGGTAGTGCTTTTGAAACAACGCTCGCAGAAGATCGTGGGGTCGATCTGGTGATTCTTCGAGGAGAATCGGAGGAAGTGCTTGAGCGCTGTGTAGCGCAACGTGTTGATGGGCAGATCGTTTGTTTGACACCTGATATGCGTCTGACTCTTGAAAATATTGTTGCTAAGGCAGTGAAAGCGCATCGTCATCCGATTGCCGTTGCAAGCAAGATCAGTAATTACAATAACCTCATGCGCGTGACTGCTTGCCAGACGGAACTGGTGTTTGAGGGATTTATTTTTATGGAGAGACCGCTATTACCGGATGTTGCCAAGGAATTGCGCCGTTTGAGAGATGCCGGTATTAAAGTGTTTTGCTATTCTGATACAGAAAGTGAAGAAAACAGAGCGCTTGCAAGAGCCCTCGGCATTGTGCGTGAAGAAAAAAATATTGCAAGAATGTCTTTGCTTAAAAATGCGGAGGAAGGCATATTCCGCGCCAAAATGAAGAATTACACCCTGTTTGAGGGTTTCGATGGCGAAAAACTGCAGTATGCTGTTTCCCTGTTAAAGGAGGACCTCGGATATCGCATCGGATTTCTTGCGGAACACGCTGAATGGATGCCGGTGTTGGGTACGGCAGATGTCTGTTTCTCCACCGACGATGGGCAGAATATAAGCAAAAAAAGAACGGTCAGAGCAGAGGTCAAAGATGCTTTTTGGAAGACGGAAGGAGTTTCAAGCTATCAGGCTCTTGCACATTTTTCTGATGTGATCTTGCCCAAATCCTCCTTGGAAATCGGGGATGCCGGCATTTGCGGCATGTCTGCGGCGATCCGTACTGCCGGAAAATTGTACAGAAATATCCATTCTCTGCTGTTTTATCTGACCTTTACCGGATTCCTGCGGCTGATTCTGTTGCTGTTTTCGGTCTTAAATAAACCGATCATCACGCCGGTACAGATGCTCACTGCAGGACTGATCTTTGATTTTCTTGCGGTGTTTGTGATCGCATTTGAAAAGACAGGGAAGCAGTTCTATCGCTACTCAGAAAAGACGAGACTAAGGGACTATTTTGTAAAACTACTACCTGCGGCGGCTCTTGGTGTGATACTTGGCGCAGGAACAGTGATCATTTCCGACATTCTTATGCAGGTAGGATGGTTGGAAGAAAATGCGCTTTCCACCTTTGTTTTTGCGGAAATACTGTTGCTTTCGGCAACAGTATTGACAGCGCTTTTGCGCAGTAGTAAAAAAGTCTTCTCGGAATTGCGGTTTACCACCGTATTTACGATGTATGTATTGCTTGTTCCTCTCTTTTTAACAGTCTGTGCCCTGATCTCCGCCATTGGAACACTTTTTGGCGTGGTTGCCATGAGACCTGCCGTTTGGGGGATTCTGCTGTTGCTACCGACATTCCTTTTTATCGTATTCACGGTCGCACGGAAGATCTTAAATAAATAAAAAGGTCTGCAATACATTGTGAAGCGGATTCGCAAAACAAGTATTAGAAATATTTGTGAATGAGCTCGGTATCGAACCGAGCTCATTCTTTATAGTTTGAAAGGGATTTTTGGTTGCGGTAATGTATATTCTGCTGATTTTTTAATCTTGCTGTCTTGATAACAAAATATATGCACCTCCAAAAGTGTCTGACTATTGGGGTGCATACCAAAAGATTATTAAGTTTTTAAAAAGATTTATGCTTTTCGGTGGGCAGAATATTGATGATATATCTACTTCTTTAAGAAAAACGAAATGAGAACGGCAATCGCCACGATAACACCGACGATAAGGGGGATCAGCATTTTTTTGCCGTGCATTTTTGCGATCTTAAAGCCTTTGAAAAGAAATCCGAAAGTAAAGAATGCCATTTCTGCACAGTAACAGATGAAATAGCCGATGCTCAAGCTCTCGCTTGCACCGAATATCGCGTTCAGCAAACTGAATATTGCGAAAAAGAAGGGAAAGATCAAAGCAGTCGTTGTTACCGGGATGCCGTTGTAACTTTTGCGCACACCGTTTTCCTTTTTTTGTCTTGTTTCTTCGCTGACATTGAAGTATGCTAAACGAATGAGTGCAGACAGCACATAGATGACGGCAAGCGGGCAGAGCCATAACGGATTTTTATCCGGAAACGTTGCGGAAAAGACAGTAAAGAAGATTGTTGCCGGCAGAACGCCAAAGCACACAAGATCGGACAGAGAATCGATCTGAATGCCGAAGCGTTTCATCTCATCTGTGCGATCCTTTTTTGTAGAAGCTACTTTTCCGTCAAACAGATCAAAGAATCCCGCAAGGCAAAGGCAGATGATCGCTGCCGTTTCGTGTCCACTCATGGCGCAGAAAATACCGGTTACGCCGGAAGCCAACCCCATATAGGTCAACCAAGTCGTATAGTTAAAAAAGCCCAACATAAAATTCTACATTTTTTGCAAAATGCAAAAAGTCCTTTCTCTGACAATGTTTTTTTACAAGGCGGTGTGGATCTTTTGTAAGCGTGCACGCAAATATTCGTTGCAAGCTACCACCCCCTCGCAGGCGCGATGAAATTCTTTGTCCGTGAAATGCTTACGGGCATTGAACCGCTCCACATAGTCGAACAGTGTCGCAACTGTTAGACATTCGTCATAATCATTGGTAAAATTAACAAGATCAGCGGAGAAGACGACTGCTCTGGAAACGGCAGGATTCAGAACTTCTTCCGAGAGGAGCAACTTTTCGGTGACATTTGCAAAAAACGCCATTTCATCGAAAGGATTGGTCAAATTGACTGTCACTGTTTCTTTGTTCGTGTTGATATAACGGTGTCTCCAATTGCCGATTTTGGGATTATCATAAACGCCGGTCTTCGATAAGACGGTAAGCAATAAAACGCCGCCCTTGCTGACATAGACCACATCACAAGCAGTTTTTAATCCGTCGTCTTTGGCGGCATTTTTTAAAAAATAATGATGGCAATAGACTTCGGCATTCGGAAAGCGTTCTGCGAGCAGATCGGCGATGTGTTCCGGTCCCCTCGAATTTTCCTTTCTCAATTTGTTGATGGCAAGGATCTGCACCGTACGTCTTATGATCATGGCAGTGAGGATCGCGGCAATCAAGCAAAGAAAAACGAGAAAATATACGGAAGTGAAAAATTTCATTATTTTACGTTTTTTTCAAGGTAGGATGCAACATCGTTTACGGTGACAAATTCTCTCAAAGCACTGTCGTCGATCTCAATGCAGAATTCATCCTCGCAAGTGAGCACCAAATCGGCAAGCTCGAGCGAGTTGATCCCCAAATCATTGACCAGTTCTGCTTCCGGCGTGATCTCCTTTTCGTCAATTTGTAGATTATTTACCAAAACTTCTTTAATACGGTCATACATCGTCATCGTATTGTCCTCTTTTCAAAATTAAATTTTATGCCGTTTGATCTTTCGGCTAGTTGTTTTTTCGAATTCGGTCTCTCTGATCTCAAGACCTCTAACTTGTTTGTACTGCGGTAGAGTACGATTGATCTTGTTGAGTTCCGCCCGTACCGTCTCCTCTATCTCGTCTTTGGTCTTGCCCGCAAGCATGGAATAATCGGGATAAATAACCGCAGTGATCACCGTTTCTCCGGTTTCCTTCGTTCTGCCGACTACGGCATATTCAAGGAAGAGAGGATGCCCGGTAAGATGCTCCTCCAGTTCTTCCGGATAGATGTTCTTGCCGTTTGAAAGAATAATGATGTTCTTCTTTCTGCCGGTAATATAGATGTAACCATCTTTGTCAAGATATCCGATGTCTCCGGTGCGGAAATAGCCGTCTTCGGTAAAGACTGCGTCTGTGGCTTCCTTGTTGTTGTAGTAGCCGAGCATGATGTTGTCGCCTTTTGCAAGGATTTCGCCGTCATCCGCAATTTTGACTGTTACCCCCAACACAGCAGGACCTACTGAGCCGACCTTGTTTTTGTTGATGGGGTTGGCGGCGAGCAGGGGAGAACATTCGGTGATTCCGTATCCCTCTTGGATCTCTATGCCGATGGCACGGAAGTCTTCAATGCACTGCGGATTCAATTTTGCGCCGCCGCAAACGATGGCACGCAGATTTCCGCCGTAATTTTCAAGAATTTCTTTAAATAATTTTTGACGGATATCAATACCGATATGCATGAGGGCTTCGCTCAGCTTCATGCCAAAGCGTACCTTCTTTTCCATTCCTTTTTTGCGGATCTCATCCCACATCTTTTTGTGCATGGTCTCTGCAAAAAGCGGCACCATGATCATATAGTCGGGTTTGTATTTTTTGATGTTGCGTGCAACATACTTGATGCTGTCGTTGATTGCAATAGTTGCACCGTAATATTGTGCGGTGAGGTGACCGGTTGTCACTTCGTATGTGTGATGCATCGGCAACACCGACAGAATGGTCGTCTGCGCACCCAACTGATCGATAACATTTGCCGAAGCATAGGCGGAAGAGACCAGATTTTTTTGCGAGAGCATTACACCCTTGCTTGTTCCGGTCGTGCCGGAAGTGAAGATGATGGCAGAGCATTTGTCAAGATCTTGCGGCACCTCTTCAAAGAAATGGTCCCCTTCTTCATATGCCTTTTTTCCAATGGCATAAAAATCGGAGAGCGCTACTGTTTTTGAGGTGACTGTCTCTTCTGTTTCGGGATAAGCCGGAAGAAAGAATGCTACTTCCGGCAGTTGCTCGGCAAGTTTTCCAAGCCGATTGTTTTGGCTTTCGGTATAAACGACTACCTTTGCGTTTACGGAACGCAAAAAGCTTATCGTCTCCTCGTCCGAAATGTCTTTATCAAGGGGAACAATGATCCCACCGGAGAGCATTGTTCCGTAGTAAGCGGTCATGTAACAGGGATCTGTATCTCCAATCACGGCGACTGCATCACCGAGCAGACCTTTCACCTTCAAAGCGGTCGCAAAAGCACGAATGTTCTCATAAAACTCTCTGTAACTGATGCTGTAGTCTTGATGATGGCGTGTATAAAGGTAAACAGGTTTTTCGCCCACGCGTCTGACGGCACTCTGCAAGGAAGAGCGGAAATCTGTCATCGGCTCCGCGTCAATGAGCGGATTTTTGGTATAACGAAATCTTTTCATAACTTTTGCTTCATTATAATACTTCTTTTTTTTTAATTCTGTATGCAAGCATTATATCATCATCTTTTGGATTTGTCAAGGAGAAAATGGCTTCTCGAAAATCAAGTTCTGTTGAGGAAAAGAATTTACAAAAGTCCTCTTGCAATTGCCGGCGCTTTGCGGTATAATACAAACGGAAACAAGAATTCAAAGAAAGATCAAGTTAGAAAGATGTGTCTTTCTAACATATTTTGCGGCTTTTGCTACTTTAAACAGTGGTGATCGTGCTTTGCAAGATCAAATTCGATTCACAAGAAGGGGAGCTTTTGCTTTTAGAAAGCTATGGTCACGAATATGGAAGAAATCGCTGTCAAGCAGAAACGAAGCAAAAAAGGAGCAATCATTTTTATCGCCGTATTGCTGATACTCTGCGCGTTGAGCATGCCGCTTTTGTTTTTTGATATTGACGATCTGTTTGAGCGTTCTCCCGTGCGTCAGATCAAATACTATCCGGCGGATTTTACAAATTCGATTTGGGACAGTGAGGAATACGCCTCATATTTTCCGCTTTATCTGCGGATCTGTGAGGATGGCTTTGCAAATTATGAAACAACACCGTTTAGTAACATAGAGGAAGCCAAGATCTCTTTTTCAGATGCCGAAAAATATCAACACGGTGCTTCCGCCGTCGCGAATTATTTTTATGCCGCTCTTGTTGGATGTGACAGCGTTGCGGAGGAGAAGGCGTTCCGCGCACTTTTTACGGAGGATTATGAGGACGAGATCCCGACGCTTTTTCCCGGACAGAAAGTCTATAATATCCAGATGTTTTACGAAGGACAGGGCGACGGCGGAACGGAAATATGGAAAGTATCCTTTGACATCGTCAAAAACGACGGCACTGTTTTCAATTATACCGGTGCCAGAGATGGCGGTAGCGCATGGTTTTATTTGAAATCCGGAACTGACGGCGTTTATCGCATTTCGGATATTGTAGGTATTGTGAAAGTCAATTGAAAAAACGGAAATATTGCGAAAAACGGTTATTTTTCAAAAAAATCAAAAAAACTATTGACAAGCATTTTAAAATATGCTACAATGACCTCACCTCTGTGGTGAGGTCTTTTTTTGTGTGCCCAAAAGTATGCAAATTGCCGCTGAGGGAGGTATAAAACTCTGGGAGACTTTCTCCCAAATACATCAGGAGGTGCCGAAATGAGGGTTAAAATTACTCTGGTTTGCAGCGAGTGCAAGCAAAGAAACTACGAAACCAAGAAGAATAAGAAAAACGATCCCGACAGACTTGAAATGAACAAGTATTGCCGGTTCTGTCGTAAGCATACTCTTCATAAGGAAAGTAAATAAAGGAGGACCGCTATGACAGAAGAGAAGAAAGTAAGTACGGGAGACGCTGCTGTCGCCGAGAAGAAAAAGACCGCTCAGAAGGCAGCGAAAAAACCGAATGCATTTGTCAACTTTTTCAAGAAAATCGGCAAGTTTTTTGCGGACTGCAGAGTTGAAATGAAGAATATCGTCTGGTCTTCTCCGTCTTCCACACTCAAAAACACAATTTTAGTAACCATCGCAGTGATCGTTTTCACTGCAGTATTCTACGGACTGGATTTCCTGTTCCGCGACATCTTGATCGGATGGTTGCAGGATCTTCCGAGATACATCACAAACCTGTTCTGAAAAGAGCAGTATGGAGATTAAATCATGGCAGAAAACAGCAGTTTTGAAAACTTAGGTCCTCGTTGGTATGTTGCACACACCTATACGGGATATGAGAACAAAGTTCAGGCGAATCTTGAAAAGATCGTAGAGAATCGTAACCTCGGGGATATGATCTTTGAGACGCGCATTCCTGTTGCGACCGTCGTTGAAACGGTCAACGGCAAGGAAAAGGAGACGGAAGTCAAACTTTTTCCAAGTTATGTTTTTGTAAAAATGTGCATGACCGATGAAACATGGCATATCGTACGGAATATCAGTGGGGTGACCGGCTTTGTCGGTCCCGGAAGCAAGCCTGTGCCGCTGACCGAGGAAGAGGTCGTGGAGATGGGCATTGAGTCTGCTGACAGCGGCGTTAAGTTGAGAGAGTTGAACTATGCCGTGGGTGACAGCGTTAGGGTAGTCAAGGGTGAGTTCGCCGGCTACATCGGTGTTGTCAAGGAAATTTCCGAAGATAAAGCGGAGGTTATGGTACTGGCTTATATGTTTGGCAGAGAAGTGCCGGCAAAGATGAGTTCGGATGCCGTGGAAAAACTTGAAATTTAATCTGTTTGAACTCAATTTAATTTTTATGCTTGTGGTGCGTGGCAGAAAAACGCACCGGTGGGAGAGGAAAAATCTTTAATTTCCTCATGAGAACCACATTTGGAGGTATTTATTATGGCAAAGAAAATAATGGGCTATGTAAAGCTTCAGTTGCCCGCAGGTAAGGCAACTCCTGCTCCCCCTGTAGGTCCTGCACTCGGTCAGTATGGCGTGTCCATCCCGAACTTTACAAAGGACTTTAATGAGAGAACAAAGAATCAGATGGGTTTGATCATTCCTGTTGTGATCACTGTATACGCTGACCGTTCTTTCACATTTATCACCAAGACTCCTCCCGCTCCCGTTCTGATCAAGAAGGCACTGGGACTTGAGTCTGCTTCCGCTAAGCCCAACAAGGACAAGGTTGGTAAGCTTACCAAAGCACAGGTGGAAGAGATTGCAAAGACAAAGATGCCCGACTTGAATGCCGCTTCACTTGAAGCTGCAATGAGCATGGTCGCAGGTACTGCGCGCTCCATGGGCATTACTGTGGAAGAATAAGAGTAAAGGAGGAATAATTACAATGGCTATTAAAGGTAAGAAATATCAGGATAGCGTAAAGACTATCGAAAAAGCAAAACTGTATGATCCCTCCGAGGCTCTCGAACTGGTTTGCTCCACTGCAAAGGCAAAGTTTGATGAGACCATCGAACTTCATGTTCGTTTGGGTGTTGACTCCCGTCACGCCGACCAGCAGGTTCGCGGTGCTGTTGTACTTCCGAACGGTACAGGTAAGACCGTGCGCGTTTTAGCGATCTGCAAGGACGACAAGGTGGAGGCTGCAAAGGAAGCCGGTGCGGATTACGCAGGTTCCGATGAATTCATTGAAAAGATCCAGAAAGAAAACTGGTTCGAATTCGATGTGATCATTGCTACTCCCGACATGATGGGCAAACTCGGTCGTTTGGGTAAAGTTTTAGGTCCTAAGGGCTTGATGCCGAACCCCAAAGCCGGCACTGTTACACCCGATGTCGCAAAGGGTGTTAAGGAAGCGAAAGCAGGTAAGATCGAATATCGTCTTGACAAAACCAACATTATCCACTGCCCCATCGGCAAGGCATCTTTTGGCGCTGAAAAGCTCGGTGAAAACTTCGACACTCTGATGGGTGCGATCATCAAGGCAAAGCCCGCTGCTACAAAGGGTCAGTATATCAAGAGTTGTGTTGTGGCGTCCACAATGGGCCCCGGTATCCGCGTAAACGGTGCAAAACTCGGCTGATTTTAACAACAAAGTTAAGAACCATCCCGCCTTGATTTGAACGGGATGGTTTTTGCCATTATGAGCGCTTAGCGGAAGTTTGAAAGATATATCTCGAAATCTATGTCTTGACTTTCGCTACAGAAACAGTGATGATTTCACCTCAGAAAACCGACTTCGATTTTGCAAGAAAGGGAGGAAGCCTTCGCAAAAAAATGAGAACTATGGTCAAAAATATGGAGAAGAAAAGGCGATTTCGCTTCTTTGCAGCGATACTGAACAGCGCGGTTTTGGGCATTGCTTCGTTGCTTGCGGGCGGTGTGCTTGCTGACTATGCGTCGGCACTTGAAAACAGGTTTATCGGTTTTTTTGCCTCGGCACTTCCGTTTTTTACTTTGATTTTTTCTTTCATTGCAGGCAAAGCGCTCTTGAAGAAAGAAATTTCAGACGAAAAAATATCCGGTTCTCTTCCTTCATTTCGAGAAATGATGCTTACCGGCGCACTGACTGCAACGGTACTGCTTGTTGCGATACCGTTTCGTCTCTGGTCGGATAAATTGTTTTCTGAAGTGGGATACACTCCGATCAATGATTATTTGACGATGAACAGTCTTATTGAAGCGGGCGTGTGTCTTCTGATCATCTATCCGTTGTTTGATGAACTGTTTAATCGCTTTTTATTGCAACCTGCGGCAGAAAAACTTTTTTCGGGATGGCGGTATTACCTCGTTTTATCGATTTCATATGCCTTGATCTTTCCGCGTGTACAGAATTTTCTTTCGGGAATTGCTGTCGGACTGATGCTTGTAATTCTTTATCGACTAACAAAAAAACATTTGTTGTGCTATATTTCTTCACTATTTTTGCAGATAATCGCATTTTTATATAGTGTTATGCTTTCTTATGGCATTTCAGATGGTTCAGGAATGGGCTATAAAGACCTTTGCGGGATTACGATTATCTTTTTTACCGTTGCGGCAGTTGCAGTGTTTGCTATTTACAGTATTTTCAAAAAAAGAAAGCCGCACCCGATCGATATCTGTGCGGCAGTGTTGGTTACAGTGATTTTGTTGTTTTTGGGAATGGTGCTTGCCGGATCATAACCTGCCGAAACGGTTGTGTAATATCTTGCATACCGGAAGCAGTGCTATGGCAAGGACAACGTTTACCGGCAGTTGCAAGATGTATTGCGGTAGACGGTAGAGAAACCAGCCCCAATAAGTCTTAGAACTGTACAGTTGTGCTGTCCAGAAGGTGTTGAGAAAGAGTCCCAAAACAAGACCGTTTATCAGCATGGGAATGAGAATGTTAGGAAACAGTCCGATTTTTTTCCAAGAAAAATGAAGATTGAGTGAAAGAAGGTTGTTTTCATGAGAATCCACATGGATCGGCATCGGATGCAAAAAAAAGCCAAGCAAGATGCCCATGATAACGGCTGAGATGGTGTAGCCGGGGTGATAAGGACCAAACGGAAAGAGCAAAGAGCCGAGAAGATCTCCCAGCCCGTATACGATCCCTCCTGCGAGCGGACCGTACAGCATACCGGCGATCATCGGTGCAACGATGCTGAAACCGACTGAAGTTCCGAGTGTCTTGAAAGACACAAATCGATTCAAGACCACATAAAGTGCGATCAGCATTGCACAGGCGGTCAATCGACGCAATTCAAAAAGCGCTTGTATTTTTTTTGAATTTTTTATTTTTTCCATAAAAAACCTCCTTTGCGCAGCAAAAAAGCCTTTGGCTGCATAGAGGAGGATTCTCTGATGCAACAGCGGGATGCAAGTTTTCTACCGCGGTCTACCCTTCGTCCGCCCGGCAACTCCCCGTCCATGCGGCACTTGACGCAGAAAACTTTACTCTGTATGCGCATTTTATATTACTTCGCATTATAGCACGAAGAAAAAGGTCTGTCAATCCCCAATTTTTGAAAAAGAATGCCGACTTTTTTGTTTTTTTTAATATTTCTATTGACAAGCAAGTGAGAGTTTGATAAAATGTCTCCGATAGAGGTGCATTGCATCAAGAGTACCGAAGGAGAATACAGACGGCGCAGTCAGTGTCTTTCGGGAAAGGGGTCGGTGCCGAAGGAAGTTGCGTGCGTGACGGCTTTCCTGGGACGGCGGCATAATAGCGGTTGGACTGTCGCAGAAAAACTCTGCGGGGCGCTATCGACAAAACTGCAAGGAAACTTTTTGTTTTGCCGTATGCCGCCCCAAGGCGGTTTTTTTAGGTCATAAAATTGCTTGCTCTATTATATGATAGCATTAAAACCAAGTTTTGGAGGCATCTATTATGAAAAAAACGATTTTTAAAGGTGTTGCAACGGCGCTTGTGACTCCCTCAAAAGCTGATGGTACGCCTGATCTCGAAAGTTACGAAAGACTGATCAATTGGCAGATTGAGGAAGGCGTCCATGCTCTTGTTGGTTGCGGTACGACCGGTGAAGCGTCGACTTTAACGGAAAAAGAGTATTTTGAAGTGATTGAGACGGGTATTAAAGCCACTGCGGGCAGGGTACCGTTTATTGTCGGAACGGGTGGAAATAATACCGCAGTTGCCATCGAGCGCACAGTGGAAGCAGGAAAAATGGGCGCAGATGCAGCTTTGGTCGTTACCCCATATTATAATAAGACCACGCAGGCGGGATTGGTGGCAATGTATACTGCCATTGCCGATGCCAGCCCGATCCCGTTGATCTTATACAATGTTCCTTCAAGAACCGGAGTGTCAATCGAACCGCAGACTTATGGTGTTCTGGCAGATCATCCCAACATTGTTGCCATTAAAGAAGCGTGCGGAAACATGTCTAAGGTCGCGCAGACACTTTCGATTGTTGGTGATCGTTTGGATCTTTATTCGGGGGAAGATGATCAGGTCATTCCGGCGATGTCGCTCGGCGCGAAAGGAGTTATTTCCGTACTATCCAATCCGCTTCCTAAAAAGGCAGTGCAGATGACCGATAAATTCTTTTCCGGTGATCTCGCGGGAGCCGCAAAACTGCAACTGCAATTCTTACCTTTGATCTCTGCGCTCTTCTCGGAGGTCAATCCTATTCCCGCAAAAGCGGCGATGAGCGCCATGGGCTATGGTGAAAATGTTCTTCGTTTGCCGCTCATACCGATGAGTGCGGAGAAAAAAGCGGTGCTGTTTGCGTGTATGAAAAAAGAAGGCATCGTATTTTAAAAAACGGAAGATCAATGTGAATAAGGAATAAAAAAATGAAACTGATAGTAAACGGAGCATCCGGACATATGGGCAAGGCGGTTGTTTCCGCCGCAGAACAAAAAGGTTACATCGTCGTTGCGGCGGTGGATAAATACGATGAAAAGGCAGAATATCGGTCTCCTTTTGACTATACGGGCGATGCGGACGTCATCATCGACTTTTCTCACCACACTGCTGCCACCGAACTTGCCGAATATGCGGCAAAACGCGGTATTCCCTTGGTACTTGCCACCACAGGTCATACGCCGGATGAACTTTCCGCGATTGCGGAAGCCGCAAAGCAGATTGCCGTCTTCCATTCAGCCAATATGTCGCTCGGTGTGGCGTTGCTTATCGATCTTGCAAAAAAAACCGCTTCTGTTTTTCCGGATGCCGATATTGAGATTGTAGAAACCCACCACAATCGTAAATTGGATGCTCCCAGTGGGACGGCTAAAATGATTGCCGCGGGAATCGAAGAGGTACTGCCGGATCGTTTTGAGAAGAATGGCAGATCCGGTATGGAAAAGAGAGAAAAGAACGAGATCGGAATGCACGCCCTCCGTATGGGTAACATCGTCGGAATTCATGAGGTGCATGTTTGCACGGAAAATCAGTGCATAACCCTCAAGCACGAGGCATTCAGCCGTGCACTTTTTGCCGATGGGGCGATCAATGCTGCGGAATTTCTGATTGGTAGACCTGCGGGAATGTATAATATGAGCGATCTCATTTAAGGAGTGAAAAATGACTGTTATTCCTTTTACAAAAATGCACGGAATCGGAAACGACTACATCTATGTGAACTGTTTTTATCAGGATATTGAAAATCCCGGCGCACTTTCCGCTGCCATGTCTCCACGCCACTTTTCAGTGGGCGCTGACGGACTTGTACTCATCTGTCGTTCGGATGTCGCAGATGCCAAGATGCGGATGTTTAATTTGGACGGTTCGGAAGGCAAAATGTGTGGCAATGCCATTCGTTGTGTCGGTAAATATCTGTTTGATAACGGCATGGTCAACAAGACCGACATCACGATTGAGACGCTCTCCGGTATCAAAACCCTTCTTTTGACAACTCAAAACGGTGTTTGTGTTTCTGCCATGGTGGATATGGGTAATGCTGTTTTTACACCGGCTGAAATTCCGGTGTTGTTAGACGAAGAAACGGTATTTGCTCCGATTACCGTCTGCAATAAAAAATATGAGTTCACTCCCGTTTCGATGGGCAATCCCCATGCGGTCGTCTTTTTGGACAGTTTGAAAGGCTTGAATCTCGAAACGGTCGGACCGAAATTTGAGAAGCATAAACTGTTTCCTGAGCGGGTGAATACCGAATTTGTCGAAATTATCGACGATCATACTCTCAAAATGCGTGTTTGGGAACGTGGTAGCGGAGAAACATATGCCTGTGGCACAGGTGCATGTGCTGTGGTTGCCGCGGCGGTGAAACGTGGCATCTGTCCGATGTACGAAAAGATCACCGTAAAACTGCTTGGGGGAGATCTGTCGATCACCTGCGGCAAAGATTACAGAATGTTGATGGAAGGACCTGCTACTAAGGTGTATGACGGGGTATATGAATATGAGTTTTAAGATCAATCAAAATTTTTTGAATTTGAAGGAAAATTATCTTTTTGCCGAGGTCGGCAAGCGTGCGAAATCCTATTCCGAGGCGCATCCTGAGAAAAAGATCATTAAGATGGGCATTGGTGATGTGACGCTGCCTTTGGCAATGCCGGTTGTTGATGCAATGCTTTCGGCAACCGCCGAAATGGGCGTGAAAGAGACCTTTAAAGGCTATGGTCCGGACTATGGGTATGAATTTTTACGTACTGCTATCGAAAAACATTACAAACGGTTCGGTGTTTTCCTTTCTCCGGACGAGATCTATGTTTCGGACGGCGCAAAGAGCGATATTGCCAATTTGACCGATATTTTGGGAGATAATGAGATCGTTATTCCCGACCCTGTTTATCCTGTATATGTCGATAGCAATATTATGTGCGGCAGAAAGATCACTGTGATCCCGTCCGGCAAGTATAACGGCTTTTTGGCAACTCCGGAGGGTCTTGAAAAGAAGAGCTATGTAATCTATATTTGCTCTCCCAACAACCCGACCGGCGCGGTATATGATTATGCGGGGTTGAAAGCGTGGGTTGATTTTGCGAACGAGACTGGTTCGCTGATTCTTTACGATTCTGCTTATGAAGCGTTTATTTCCTCCTCGGAAATTCCGCACAGCATTTTTGCTGTCGAAGGAGCACGTACTTGCGCCATCGAAGTTTGCTCGCTTTCGAAAACCGCAGGCTTTACGGGTACTCGTTGCGGTTGGACGGTTGTGCCGGGAGAACTCGAATCGGATGGTGTTAAACTTGGTAAACTTTGGGGCAGAAGACAGTCTACCAAATTCAATGGTCAGTTCTATGCAGTTCAAAGAGGCGCCGCTGCGGCACTTTCAGATGAAGGCTATGCCGCATGCCTTGAGAATATCAAGTATTATAAGAGAAATGCCGCGCTTCTTTCCGACTTGCTGACGAAAAAGGGAATATACCACACCGGCGGTGTGCATTCTCCCTATATTTTCTTAGAGTGCCCGAACGGAATGGGCTCATGGGAATTTTTCGACTATCTTCTTGAAACAGTTCAGGTGGTCGGTACTCCCGGTGAGGGCTTTGGGGAGAGCGGAAAGGGCTATTTCCGCTTGACGGGCTTCAGCAGTTATGAAAACACCGCAGAAGCGGTAGAAAGGTTAAAAACGATCCTGTAAAACGGGATCGGAAGAGTAAAAATGCTTCATTCCAATTTATCTGTCAACAGTCTCGGTCATTTGGAGCTCGGGAAAGTCGATGTTTGCACACTTGCGGAAAAATATGGCACACCTTTGATGATCGTAGACGAAAACAGAGTCAGAGAAAACTGTAAAAAATACATTCAAACGATCAAAAATTGCCTTCCTGAGGGGTCAACGGCATTGTATGCCGGAAAAGCGCTTTGCTATGCCGGGATCTATAAAGTGATGGCGGAAGAAGGAATGTCCGCTGATATTGTCTCGGCTGGAGAACTATACACGGCAATGCGTGCAGGATTTCCGACAGAAAAGATGTACTATCACGGAAACAGCAAACCCGACTGCGAAATTGAATATGCAATTGACCATGGCATCGGACATTTTGTGGTGGATTCGGCAGAAGAACTTTGCAAGATCAACGAATATGCCGGCAGTAAAGGGGTAAAGCAGAAGATCTTTCTCCGTATCACTCCCGATATTGATACTCATACACACAAGAAGATTTCTACCGGCACGATTGACTGCAAATTTGGTACGCCGATTGTGACCGGACAGGCAGAGGCACTGGTGAGAAGCGCACTGGCGATGGATCATGTTATTTTAGACGGATTACATTGTCATGTTGGCTCTTCGATTTTTGAGATCGCGCCTTATGTACAGTCGGCTGAAATCATGGCTGATTTTATTGCGGAACTGCATGAAAAGATCTGCTACACTCCGAAATATTTGAATTTGGGCGGCGGTTTCGGCGTGCGTTACACCGAAAAAGATCCCGAACCGCAGATCGAAAATTGGATCTTGACTCTTGCGGAGAATTTAAAAAAACTTTTTCAGGCGCGTTCACTGCCGATGCCGTCGATCCTTTTTGAGCCGGGGCGCTCAGTAGTGGGAGATGCCGGTATCACTGTTTATTCTGTGACAGGGGTGAAGGAGATTCCGGGGCACACCAATTATCTTGCGATAGACGGCGGCATGACCGATAATCCGCGCTATACTCTTTATAGTGCGAAATATACATTCCTCCTTGCCAACAAAGCCAACGAACCTGCAGACTATACCTGTACCGTTGCGGGTAGATGCTGTGAGAGCGGTGACCTGCTTGGCGAGCGTGTTAAGGTGCAAAAGCCGAAAAAGGGTGACCTCTTGGCAGTGTTGACGACCGGTGCATATAACTATTCAATGGCATCAAATTACAATCGTGTGCCGCGTCCGGCAGTTGTTACGGTCAAGGACGGCACAGATAAAGTTGTTGTCAGAAGGGAAACTTACGAGGACTTGTTGTCACTCGATGTGCTATAATGCTAAAAAAAGGGCTGTAACAAGCGAAAACTTGTTACAGCCCTTTTTGTATTACAGTAGGCTATGCTCTTGCATCGGAGCAGAATTGCGACAATTCCATAGAGAAAGGCGAATATGCGACAGACAGTGATTACTTGCCGCAGGCGACAAACTTCCTGCTAAGTATACTTGGTCTGACGGCAGTGCCCTCGGATTCATCGTTACCGTGCAATCTATTCCGAACGGTCAGGCGGTCGTTGAGGTAAACTTTAATTAAAATATATGTTTTTTGTAAGATTGGGGATACAAAAAATCAAATAGACTTTTTGCATCCCCAATCTTGTTTTTATTTGTTTTTCATTCCGATCGCAATTTTTGCTTTTGCGGCGATCGCTTCAGGTGTCAGTTCGTAGTATTTCAGCAGTGCCGGTACGGTTCCGGATCTGCCGAAACTGTCTCTAATGCCAATGCGCTGCATGGGGCAGGGACATTCTTCAACCAAAACCTCAGCAACTGCAGAGCCCAATCCTCCGATGATGTTGTGTTCTTCTGCGGTCACGATGGCGCCGGTTTCTTTTGCCGCTTTAATAATGATCTCACGGTCGATCGGTTTAATGGTAGCCATGTTGATAATACGTGCGTCTATTCCTTCTTCTTCAAGCAGTGTCGCTGCCTTCAATGCCATGTCGACGGTAATGCCGGTTGCCATGATGGTGACATCCTTGCCGGGGCGCAGTTCCACACCCTTGCCGATCTCAAAATGGTAACTGTTTTCGTCAAACACCACCGGAACAGGGGAGCGACCGAGACGGATATAAACGGGTTGAACCAGTTCCGCTGCTTTGAGAAGCGCTAAGCGAGTCTCAACTGCGTCTGCGGGATTGATCACGATCATACCGGGAATGCCGCGCATCAAAGACAGATCTTCGATACACTGGTGTGTTGCGCCGTCTTCTCCTACGGTAATACCTGCATGAGAAGCGCATATTTTTACATTCAGGCGCGAATGCACGATGCTGTTGCGGATCTGCTCATAAGCTCTGCCGGTGGCAAACATGGCAAAAGAGGAGATGAACACCGTCATTCCGGCGGATGCCAGTCCTGCGGCAACGCCTGCCATATTGCCTTCGGCAATGCCGGTATTGAAAAATCTGTTCGGATAGGCTTTCGCAAACAGAGCTGTTTTAGTGGAGCCGGAAAGGTCGGCATCCAGCACCACGATCTTTTCATTTTTTGCTCCCAGTTCTACAAGTGTTTCACCGTAGGCTATTCTGGTTTCGATCTTGCTTCCGATTTCTCTCATGTTCATGTCCCTCCTCACATCATCGATTTTAACTCGGCAACAGCGGAAAGATATTCCTCTTCCTTCGGCGCTTTACCATGCCAACCTGCATTATTTTCCATAAAGGAGACACCTTTTCCTTTGACAGTGTCGCATACAATGACGGAAGGCTGTTTGACGGCTTCTGCCTTCGCAACAGCAGCTTCAATCGCAGAAAAATCATGCCCGTTTATTCGCTGAACATGCCATCCGAATGCAGCAAACCGTGCATCGATCGGTTCGGAACTGCAAACATCGCATACCCGTCCGTCGATCTGTAATCCGTTTGCATCGACAAATGCAGTCAGATGATCTAATTTATAATGAGAAGCGTACATAGCGGCCTCCCAGTTTTGACCTTCCTGCAATTCCCCATCTCCAAGGATACAGTAAACACGATAGTCCTTTTTTTGTATTCTGCCGGCAAGCGCCATGCCGCAGGCATTAGAAAGTCCGATGCCGAGAGATCCGGTGGAAATATCGACACCGGGCGTGGTGCGCATGTCGGGGTGTCCCTGCAGATAACTGTCAATCTGCCGAAGGGTCTTGAGATCTTCCTTCGGGAAATATCCCCGTTCGGCGAGCACCGCATACAGCGCAGGTGCAGCATGTCCTTTGGAAAGAACCAAACGATCTCTGTCTGCCCACATTGGGTTTTGAGGATCAATACGCATCTTTTCAAAATATAAATATTCCAACACCTCGACGATCGACAGCGATCCGCCTGGGTGTCCGCATTTTGCATGATATACCTGTTCCAAAATCTCTAAACGAAGAGTTATTGCAAGTTTCTGAAGTTCACCGATTCTCCATTTTTCCATTGGTCTTTCTCCTTTCGGCTCCTGCTCTACCAGTCTGTTTATTTATTATATTATTTTTTCTTGCGTTTGTCAATTGCAAAGTAAAAAAATCTTGGAATCAATAGAGAACATTATCTCTTATTTTTTATTTTTTTTGCATATAGTTGATAAAAAAGAAACGAGGATGGAATAATATGAAAAATGAATGGACGAAAGAACTGCGTGCAGAGGACGGAAAGCGGTTGTTGACCTTTGAATATCAACGCGGAGAACTTCCGCAGGATCTTCTTTTGGATGCCGAAAAGGAGCGTGATGCATTTTTTGCGGCGGCGGAAGAACAGTTGTTTACTCTTTTACGAGCCCGATATGAGGAAAATACCGATCGGCAGAAGCGTAGTCATACCGTTCCTTTGACTTTGCGGTTTTCCGCTTTCTTAAGGGAAGGAGAACTGATTTTCGACTGTCGACTTTTGCGGATGGGCAGGGAACTCTATCAAAATAGTGTTCGTTATCGCCATGACGGAAAGCGGTATCTGCCGTAATGCATTGAAAGATCGTGAAAATCGGTATTTGACAAATTATTTGTCATATTCTCTAATACGGCCTGTTTCGATTTGTTACAAACGCTGATTATTCGCGATCTTTTAAAAAATCTTGACAAAAGAGCGGAAATCGTGTATGATTGATGGTAGAATTGTGTGGTATGCACATGTTTTGAAAGGGTACAGTTATGAAAAAAATTACAGCCTTGTTTTTGGTGCTTTTGATGCTCGCGGCAAGTTTTGTTGCATGTACGACCTCCAAAAATACAACATCCGCTTTACAGACTTCTACACCGGACTCTTTTTCGGATGGATTTGTAGATGATTATGTAGACACAGACGATCGCTCCGATATTCCGACGATTAAGGAACACGTCATGCTTCCGCAAGAGGAGATTCCTTCCTCGTTCACGCTGGTAGGAACCACGCATCTGCCTCCGATCAGCAATCAGGGATCGCTTGGTACCTGTTCTTCTCAGGCGATCACTTATGAGCAGTTTACAAATGCTGTTTCGCGCTATATCCACTCTGTGGATAAAGACAGTAAATGGGATCCTTCCAGTGGAAACAGTTCCCAAATCTTTGCGCCGAAATATACATACAACTATTCAGGTTCCGGTACGGCATGGGTATACGACATCCTTGTGCATCACGGTGCTGCGACACTTGCGGAGTGTCGTTTTAAGGAAAATGCATCCGGACAGCCGAGCGGATACCGTGATAAGGAGACCCTTTCCTGGCCGGCAACAGATCCGGATATGATGGCAAATGCATTGAACTATCGTTTGTTGGATTATGAGCAGATTTGGGCAAATTCGATCGGCAATCAGTTGACGACAACCGAGGCGGGACAGAATCTGTTGTATAAGATCAAAGATGCCGTCGTGCAGGGGAATGTGGTCGTTACCGGCGGAATTTCCGGTGGCTGGCGTTATGATCGCCTCAGTGCCGAGGAGGCAAAATCCAGTGAAATGGCAAAGGAAAATGACCAAGTATTGGTGCGTGCTGTTTCGGGCAGCGGCGGTCATCAGATATCTATTGTCGGCTTTGATGACAATTTAACCATTGAGCACGAAGGAGTGACGATGAAAGGAGCGTTTCTCTGTGCTAACTCTTGGGGCACTCAATGGGCAAATGACGGCTATTTTTGGATCATGTATGACAGCGCCAATTCGGTATCCGAATATGAGGAATTGAATAAACCAGATCGTTTTATTTCTCTTGATCAGTACTGTTTTATATATTGGGAAAAAGATATCGTGATCGAAAAACCTGCGGCGTATTTGACGGTGGAGATGGAGATAAGCAACAGGGAAGGGTTCTACATTGAATTGACTCGTACCGATATGACCGATACCACGATCTCCTACCTTCCGAATCTCTTCAATTATGGCAGTAATTTCCTGGGGACACATCCAAGTGAACTTCGGGACGGCGAAATGTATGTAAACTTTAACGGGGAAATCGACGGCGGAAAAGCAGTCGGATACATTACCCTTGGATATAACCCCTTGATCCCGAACGGTAAAAAATTTGAGGATTATATATGGGGTGCAAAGATCTATGCCACTGATGAAAAGGTGACTCTGCGCAAGATCACGCTGTATGACGGAACGGGCAAGGCACATGCCACCATTGCCCCGGCAAAGGAGCTTGAGATCATCAAAGCGGGCGATAGCCAAAGTTATTTCTTTGATATGGGTAACACGCTTGTCAGTGCCCATAACATCGGTTCGTACAAATTGAAGAATACTGAAAGCGGATTATATTGCGGCTACAATTACCTTTTGATCGAATCGACCGAACAGGTGAACGATGCAGGCGTTTTTGAAGTAGATTTTGATTATCTCAACAGAACGCATACCATTAAAATGAAGGACAAAGACTATGTTCTCGATATCAAAGGGAAAACGGTTGCAGATGGCGTGACGGTCAAATATAATGCTGAGAATTTCACTAGAAACACACAGACATGGAAAGTGGTAGAATTGGATGATGGAACATTTAATATCCGTCTGGCAAACGATACCCGGTATGCGATGGGTATGGTCGACGGCGAGATCGTTTTGGTCTCCGGAGCGGATATCCAGAAGTATGGGACATGGATCTTTGAAAATGCAGGAAGTGCGGATATGTATGCAACCGTGCGGTATAATGCCGAGGGCAAATTGATGATCGCAGGAAGCATTCCCGAATCGGTTCAAGAAAATACGCTCAATGCCACGGCATACACTGGCGACGGTGCTGTTGCGGGTAGCTATGCCTTGACCGGTTCCGGCGAACTTCGTACCTTTGAAAAGGAGGTCACGGATCTTGCGGCAGGGAACTACCTTTTCGTCTTTACAAACGAAAAGGGGGATATTTCCAGTGGGCATTATTATGTCGTTGTAAAATAAGACAGAAACGGAGTTGCAACAAGCGTAAAAGCTTGTTACAACTCCATTTTTCTGTATTATTCACTTTTCAGTAATTCTCTTACTACATACGATGCAATGAAGATTCCTGCGGCGGAGGGGACAAAAGGGGAACTCGACGGAGTGGCGCGCGCTTTTCCGTCTTCTTGGTGGGTGAATTGCGGCTTTGTCGGCTGTTCCTCTGAGTAAAGCACCGGAAGATGCGTGATCCCTCGATTTTTTAATTCTTTGCGCATCACGCGTGCGAGCGGACAGTAGTTGGTTTTTGAGATGTCGGTGATCCTCAAAAGTTCCGGATTTAGTTTGTTACCCGTGCCCATCGAAGAAATGACCGGTACGTTTTGCGCAACACATTCTTCAATAATGGTAAGTTTTCCCGAAACAGTGTCGATGGCATCTACGACGAAATCTTCACCGGCAAAACGGAAATCTCCCTTGTTTTGTGGAAGAATGAATTTTTTGATCGGAATGACAGTACAGTCGCGGTTGATTTCATAAATGCGTTCTGCCATCACCTTCACTTTGTCTTTGCCGACCGTACTTTCGAGCGCGATGATCTGACGATTGATGTTGGTGATGTCTATTATGTCGTGATCAATAATCGTGAGTGTGCCGATCCCACTGCGTGCGAGCATTTCCACAACATATCCGCCAACACCTCCGATGCCGAATACCGTCACCCGTTTCTTTTTTAATTTTTCCACGCCCTCCGGAGAAAAGAGCATGGCGTTGCGCTCAAAACGATTCATTGATGTTCTCCTTCGGAAGAAAGGTAACTTCTGTCGATGTTGATGACCGGTTTATATTTTGGGTAGCGCGCCACAACGGCGTTAATGATCTTTTTCTTGATTATTTCTTCGCTTTCCTTTATTGTGTAAGGAAGAACACAGTCAAAAATGACATTGAAATGATCTTCGCAGGGGACCATACGTATATCGTGTACCGATAAGTCGTGATTGATTTCTCTAACTGCACGGGAGAGCCAAAGACGGAATTCGCCAAGCTCTTCGTCACCGTTACAGATGGGATCATAATGAATGACCAAATGCAGTCCGGTGTCTTTGTGAAAATCTTGCTCGATCTTATCGATCAGATCATGCCCTTCGAGAACATTTTGATCTGCTGACAATTCAACGTGGACGCTAGCAAATTGCCGTCCCGGACCATAGTCATGTACCATCAGATCGTGCGTGCCGAGCACTCCGGGATAAGACATGATTTTTTCTTTGATCGAGCGCACATATTCCGGGGAGGGGGCTCTGCCGAGAAGCGGATCGATGGTCTCCTTGATCAATCCAAATCCACTGTAAAGAATGAACAGTGCCACCAAAAAGCCGATATAGCCGTCTAGATTGAAGGAAATGATGGGGCTGATAACGGTTGCTATCAAAACGGTGGATGTAGAGATTACATCGTTCAAACTGTCTGCGGAAGTTGCTTTCAATGTTTCAGATGAAATCTTCCTGCCGAGTTTTCTGTTAAAAAGCATCAGCCATAACTTGCCGAGAATGGAAAAGGCTAAAATACCGACAGCAACATAGTTGATGTTTGCATCTGTCGGATGAAGAATCTTTTCGAAACTGCCCTTCAAAAGTTCTAAACCGATCGACATGATGAGCATGGCGACTACCAGCCCCGAAAGATACTCATACCGTCCGTGGCCGTAGGGATGTTCCTCATCTGCGGGCTTTTCGGAGAGTTTAAAACCGAGAAAAGAAATGAATCCTGAGCCGGCATCCGAAAGATTGTTGATCCCATCGGCAATCACTGAGACCGAACCGCCCAAGAGAAAGATTCCGGCAAGTAGTTTGAGAACGGATAGCAGAATATTGACGGCGATCCCCACACAGCCTGCGAGTTTGCCGATGGCAACGCGCACGGAAGTTTTTTCGGGATGCGCGTAATTTTTGACAAAAAGTTTTAAAAGTAGATTTGTCATACAGTTCCTTGAGAATCTAAGATTTAAGAAAGCGCTTGCAGTGCGTCGAAGATCGATCTTACAGGAAGGATCTTCACACCGTCGATTTTCGGCAACTTTCCTTTTTCGCTGTTGCCGTATGGAACGAGGATGGTGGTGAATCCCAGACGCGCTGCCTCTTTGATGCGCTGGTCTACGAAAGAAACAGGGCGACATTCACCCGACAGTCCCAGTTCGCCGAAGGCAATGAGTTGTTCATTCAGCGGCTTGTCCTTTAAACAGGAAATCAGTGAAAGTGCCATGGCGAGATCTGCGCCCGGTTCGTCTATGCGTAATCCTCCGATAACATTGAGGTAGACATCGGTCGAAGAGAAGCGCAGACCCAATCTGCGTTCCAACAGTGCGAGAATGAGACAGGAACGGTTGTAGTCGATACCGCTTGAGGTGCGCTTCGGGGACGGATATACGCTGTTTACGACCAAAGATTGGATCTCCGCGATGATCGGGCGCGATCCTTCCATCAAGCAAACGGCACAGTTTCCTGAAATGCCTTTCGGCCTGCCGCGCAACAGCATTTCGGATGGGTTCGGTACTTCAATAAGTCCGCAATCGGTCATTTCAAATACACCGATCTCATTGGTTGAACCATAACGGTTTTTGACGGCACGGATGATGCGAAAAGCGTTTTGTCTGTCCCCTTCAAAATAGAGGACTGCGTCTACCATGTGTTCAAGTACTTTGGGACCTGCGATGCCGCCCTCTTTGTTGACGTGTCCTACCAAAATGACGGAGATTCCTGCGCTTTTGGCTTTGGAGATCAAACGGAGCGCCGTTTCTCTGACCTGTGTGACCGACCCCGGTGCAGAACTGACGCGGTCGTCGTAGATCGTCTGGATCGAGTCGATGATCAGATATTCTGGAGAGACCTTTTCACATTCCGTAAGAATTTTTTCGATATTCGTTTCGGTCAGCACAAACAGGTTCTCGTTTATAACGCCCAAACGTTTCGCGCGGTACTTCAACTGCCATTTCGATTCTTCTCCGGAGGTGTAGAGTACCTTTGCGCCCTCGCCAAGTCTCTGACAGATCTGCAAAAGCATGGTTGATTTGCCGATGCCGGGTTCGCCTGCCAAGAGAACGACCGATCCTTGCACAATCCCACCGCCCAATACGCGGTCAAGTTCTGCCGTGCCCGTGGTGGTACGGATATATTCGGGTAACTCCAGATTGTCAAAGCGTACGGCAGGGTTGTCTCCGAGAATGGCACTTGCCGCATGGCGCGCAGAGAGGGAAGGCTCAGGCGCGATGATCGTTTCTTCGAGGGTATTCCAAGAACCGCAGGCGGGACACTTGCCCATCCATTTTGCAGTGGAATGTCCGCATTCGCTGCATAAAAAAACTGTTTTGCTTTTTCCTGTTGCCATATCGTTTTCCTTTTCAGTGCAGTCGTTTCAGGTCACTTGATTTCGGCAAAATACCCATTTATGCTTGCAGTAATGAGCAGAGCCAACTGTTTTTGGTAGTTTTCGTTTTTTAAAAGTTCCGCTTCGGCGGTGTTGGAAAGAAAGCCGCATTCAACGAGCATTGCCGGGATTTTAACGCGATCGAGAAGATAGATCGCTGAGGTAGCAGACTTGATCTCTCGCTTGTTTTCCGGTTGGAAGGTTGATTTGACAAGCGTGTGAAGCGTAGTCGCCAACTTTAGGCTTTCGGGGACGTTTGGAGAATAGTAGAGTTGCACGCCAGAGCAGTATTCCTCCGGAAATTTGTTCATGTGGATGCTGATCAGAACGGCTTCCGGGTGATCGTTTGCAAAATCGAGCCTGTAACGCAGATCTGCCATCTTGCGGTAACCCGGCTCGCCATTGCCCAACATGCTGTCATCGGTTCGTGTCAAAAGAACACGGTATCCTACGGCGGTCAGAAGATCCCTTAATCGGAGGGTAAGTGATAGATTGAGATCTTTTTCAAGCGTTCCGTCTTTCGCAGAAGCGCCCCCATCCTCGCCGCCGTGACCGGCATCAAGAATAACCGTAAAAATCTTTTTGTCATCCTTGACAGAAACGGTATCATCTGCTAAAATATCAGGCAGAAGATGATCAAATTGACCGGTCAATGCCATCACGGTAAAAACCAGTAGGATGGCAAAAGAAGTGAACAGTGCAGTGAATTTGACGATGGTAATGCGCATAGCGTCCCTCCGAAGCGGTTTTTACCCACTATATGCGCAAGGAGAAAAAATTATTTCTCTTGCTTTCTTATAAAGACGGAGGCGAACAGCCCTTTTGTTCCGGCAAGATAGCCCAATGTGCCGATGACAAGCGACAGAAGAATGATCGGCAGATAGATCCACGGCGCCTTACTGATCCAGTCCGGCAGATCAAGCAGCATACCTTTGTACATAATGTGTAAGAACAGTTCGTTAATGCCGTTCGAGATGGCGTAGACATTTTTGATCGCGTCTCCTCCGGCTTCGATAAAGGGATGTGCAACGGAAGCGACGACAGATGCAAGGATCGCGGGGACATTGAGAACCAATGTGTAAAGTGTGCCCTTGTACCATTTTTTCTTCATTCTGCCGGCTTCTATCGGAATGCAGTCCTGCAGTCCCACCTCGCAGGTAGAGAAAAAGAGAAGCATTAGATAAAACAGTGTTGAAAAAGCACTGCCGGCAATGCGCAACCACGATTCGCCGGTGGTGGGGATCAGTACAAGCCAAGATAGAAAGATCGCCATAAACCAATTGATACACATCTTGACAAGCGTATAGTACTTATCTCTGTATAAACTCATTTTTAAAGATCCTTTCGATACGATTTCGATCGCCTATAATTATACTACTTTTTGCAAGGCTTTGCAAGAGTAAATTTCAAAAAAGCAGGAGGCAGCCGTGGAATATCCCGAACATTTAAATCAATTTTGTAACTACATGAACCACTTGAATCGATCCAAACTCACGATCGATCAATATCGGCTGGATCTCACCCTCTTTTTTCAATATCTGCGCGCGGTTAAAAAGACGAAGATACCAAGCGAAGAGGAACTTGCCGCCGAGCCGATCTACAACTTTTCTTTAGAGGAGATCAAAGCGATTACGGGGGATGATATCTTTTCCTTCCTTCGCTATGTGACAGAGGAACGGGGCAATCAGCCTGCGGCAAGAGCGAGAAAACTGTCTGCTATCAAATCCTTTTTCAAGTATCTTGTGAATGTCAAAGAATTGCTTGAATACAACCCGGCGTCCAACATCAGCACGCCGAAGATCGACAAACGACTGCCCAAGCACCTTTCTCTTGAGGAAAGCGTTGATTTGCTTGAGGCGGTTGCGGAAGATGCAGATTCGGCATACAAGGAACGGGATTATTGTATTATTACTCTTTTTTTGAATTGTGGGATGCGACTTTCCGAATTGGTCGGCATCAATCTTTACGATATAGATCGTAACATGACCAAACTACGCATTATCGGCAAAGGCAATAAAGAGCGAATCGTGTATTTGAACGATGCCTGCCGAGAGTCGATTATGGCATATCTCAAGGTGCGTAGCGGAAACAAAGAGATCAAGGATAAAAACGCACTTTTCATTTCCCGGTTGGGTAATCGTGTCAGCAAGCAACTTGTACAGCATATCGTCTACAAATACTTGGAGCGTGCGGGATTGGAATTCCGACATCTCTCCACGCACAAATTGCGCCATACTGCCGCAACGCTGATGTATCAGGAGGGTGGGGTGGATGTTCGTGTGCTCAAAGAAATTCTCGGACATGAGCAACTTAATACCACGCAGATCTATACCCATGTCAACAATGTCCAAATGCAAGAAGCAATGGACAAAAATCCGTTGGCGGAGATCAAAAAGAAGAAGTAGAAAAAGTCCCGCGGAGGACTTTTTCTGTTTAGTGATGGAATTTTCTTGAGCGTGCCAAAGTTTTCCCTCGCATTTTTCAAAAAAAGCACTTGACAGAACAAAAAATTCATGATACACTATACAGGCAAAAAATACTGGGGTGTCGCCAAGCGGTAAGGCACAAGACTTTGACTCTTGCACTACGATGGTTCGAATCCATCCACTCCAGCCATAAAAGGGCGATAAAAAAGATATTGCCCCGAAAAGCCCTTGATTTTCAAGGGTTTT
>CAZUWA010000007.1:0-52511 GCA_964623895.1 uncultured Lachnospiraceae bacterium
CCTTGAAAACTATACAGTTGTCGGCTTTTTTCAAAATAACTGTTTTACGAGCCCCGCCCTGTATGGCGCCACATTCATTTTTATATAAAAGACAGGGTTATAGAACGCATATGCGTTTTATAACCCTATCTTTTATTCTATCGGAGATAGTGGAAACAATTAAAGTTTCCACTCATTTTTCCATGCATCGGAAGGCATTCGCCAGTCACTTCTTGGAGAGAGAGATACCGTGCCGACCTTTGGTCCGTCGGGCAGGCAATTGCGTTTAAACTGCATCGAGAAGAAGCGTCGGATGAAAACTATTAACCACTTTTCGATTGTTTCGGGAGAATAGACACCGTCAAACGCGATCTTGGCTAAGCGGAATATTTTACTCGGTGTATAGCCTCTTCGTACGGTATAGTATAAAAAGAAATCATGCAGGGCATACGGACCTACCAAATCCTCCGTGACCTGTGCGATCTCTCCATCGCCTGTGGGTGGGAGAAGTTCGGGAGAAACAGGAGTGTCGAGAATGTCAAGAAGCACCTTTTGAAGTTCTTCAGTTTCAGCGGTTTCCGCTTCATATTTGACAAGGTGGCGCACTAATGTCTTGGGAACGGAGCAATTAACACCGTACATCGACATGTGATCTCCGTTGAAGGTTGCCCATCCGAGCGCCAGTTCAGAGAGATCTCCTGTTCCAACGACCAAACCATTTACCTTATTTGCGAGATCCATCAGTACCTGTGTACGCTCGCGTGCCTGGCTGTTCTCGTAGGTAACGTCATGGCATTCGGGATCTTGTCCGATATCCCTGAAGTGCTGTTCTACTGCTTGTCCGATCGGGATCTCAATAAATGTCGCACCCATACATTCGCTGAGAATCTCGGCATTACCGCGTGTCCGTTTGGTTGTGCCGAAGCAAGGCATGGTGACGGCATAAATACCTTTTGGATCAAGATTAGTCAGTTTGAATGCACGCGCGACCACCAACAGGGCAAGGGTGGAGTCTAGTCCCCCCGATATGCCGAGAACGACAGTTTTTGCGCCGATATGGCGAAGTCTGCGGGCAAGTCCACGTGTCTGAATATCGAGAATTTCTGCACAACGTATTGTGCGCTCTTCATTATCGTTCGGGACAAAGGGGGCGCTGTCGATTCTGCGGGTCAGCCGTGTCTGCTCGATCTTACAGTCAAAATAAATGGTCGTATATCCTTCCGCGCTGTCGCATTTTGAAAAACTGTTCTTCTTACGACGCTCATTTTCTAACAGCGTAAGATCGATCTCGGTGCGCATAATACCTGTGGTATATTTTTTTGATTCTGCCAGCAGATTACCTGCTTCCGTGATCAGTGAATGACCGGAATAGACGACATCTTGACTGGATTCGTTGTCTCCGCAGTTGGCATAAAGATAAGCGCAGAGCAATTTAGATGATTGTGTTTGCACGAGATTGCGTCGATTGGACGCTTTTCCGATTGTTTCGTCGCTTGCTGAACTGTTGCAAATGATATTTGCGCCCGCCATGGCGTGAGAAATGGAGGGAGAATTCGGTACCCACAAGTCTTCACAGATCTCCGCTGCAACACGAAACGCCGGGATTTCGGTGTTTTCAAGAAGGATATCGCTACCGAAAGGGAGTTCAAAGCCGCAATGGCGCACTGTTTCGGCATGTTTGGGAGCAGGGGAGAAATAGCGCGATTCATAGTAAACTGCGTAATCCGGTAAATTTCTTTTGCCGATGAGGGCAAGGAGCGTGCCGCTCTTGATTACTGCGACACAGTTGTACAGTCTACCTCTGTGGGAGAAGGGATAGCCGATCATCGTCAAGACATCGGTTTGGGCGGTTGCGTTGATAATGACTTGCAGTTGTATCTCTGCGGCACGGATCAGAGTGTCGCAGAGAAAAAGATCTGCACAAGTATAACCTGTCAGACAAAGTTCTGGGAGGCAGAGCAGTTTGATTCCCGCACAGTCTGCTTCCTTGATTATTGAAATGATCTTTTGAGCATTGAAGGTGCAATCGGCAACCCGAATCTCCGGGCATCCGGTCGCTACCGCGATAAATCCGTCACGCATTGTTTATTTCCTCTTGTTTTTCTTTACGGTGTTTTTTGATTGCTTCAAAGGTGATATCACTGATGACATGCTCGATTTTACAGGCATCTTCTGTCGCGATATCATCAGGAACACCCAGTTGGCGGAACAGTTCGCTTAAAACAGTGTGCCGCTCGTAAGTCTTTTCGGCGATGGCTCTGCCGCTTTCGGTGAGAAGCAACGATCCATCCTTTCGCATTTCGAGGTATCCCGCTTTTTTCAAAATGCCCACTGCGCGGCTGATGCTGGGCTTGGAGTAGCCAAGTTCATCGCAAACATCGATGGAATGTACTGAAGAAAGTTTTTGGCTTAAAAGGTAGATGGTTTCAAGATACATCTCCCCGGATTCCTGTAAATACACGGTATTCACCTCATTTCGCTTGAAAGAAGGGCACTTCTGCCTTGGCAATTGCCCTTTGCTTTATTCGTTGTAGTATCGATCTACTATTGCCTGCAGAGCCGGTAATTTGCTGTGGATATCTTGTGCCAGTGTTAATTGTGCTCTGGTACGCATAAGATTGTGTTCCGGATAAAGAATTTTGAAATATTTATTGCCGGTGATATAGTCGTCAAGAAATCTTGCAGCCAATTCTACGGTAATGCAGAATGCACCGAGAGCAAGCGTCTTTTCTTCGTTTTCTGTCAGACTGCTACCGACCTCCGGAATGAAACCGGCACAGAAGGCGTTATACTGTATCAAACTGAGTGCGATCTTGCTTAGTTTCTTTTCATCTTCTGCGGCGGTGGATGCGCCGAAACGAACGGCGTCACCGAAATCGTATGCCAGAAGACCGGGCATGACAGTGTCCAAATCGATTACCGTGATCGGCGTCTGTGCATCGGGGCAGAAGAGGACATTATTGATTTTGGTATCATTGTGCGTTACGCGCAACGGTAACTCCCCACGGCTCTGCATATCGATAAGGGTACATGCTTCATCGCACACTGCTTTGATATAAGACAGCTCATTTCGCACTTCTTTTACACGGTTATAAGGGTCTTTCTCAGCATCCTCAAACAATTGCTCCAGTCTTTTTCTTGTATGGTGGAAATCGGGGATAGTCTCGTGCAGAAGTGATGCATCAAAGTCCTGCAGGTCTTTCTGAAACCTGCCGAACGCTTGACCGGCATACAGCATGATCTCGGGACTGTCACAGATGTCAAAAGTGACAGATTCGAAATAGTTACTGACTCTCCAGAAGCCCTCACTGTTTTCGGTGAAATAGTAGATATTCCGATCGGCTGTATGATGAAAATGCAAGGCGTCGGCTCCGTTATGTTTGCGACGGATATGCATAGTCACACGATCGATGTTTTCCATGACTTCAATGGGTTGCTTGAAAACATAAGTGTTGACTTTTTGAAACAGATAGTTTTTTTTAGAGTCGTCTCTGCGCAGGTAGGTTACTTTATAGGTTTTATTGATATTGCCGCTGTTTATTTTTTTGGCAAAAATGACTGTTCCGGTTAAGCCGAATGCATCCCCGATTGTTTGAAAGTCATAATCAAAGTTTCCGTTCATTCGATCAAATCTCCGTTTTCTATAAGTGTTGATGATATAGATCCTTCTTGTGACACTTTCGTTGGCAGGTGACCTATCCTTATTGTACCATGACTGCCGTAAAAAGTCAATCATTTTTATTACATTTTGGTATAAAAGACGTGAATCACCCGGAAAAGCACCGCCAAGACAGGCGATGCTTAAGGTAAAAATATTGCTATTCCGAAAATACAGTTTCGACGGTTCTTGCACAAACTGAGGGGGAATAGACCCAGCGTGTCAGATGCATGCAATCTTCCGGCAAAAAATAACGGGGCAGGGTGGGGGCGGAAAGATCTTTATAGCAGTCGATCAATACCAGCTTGATCTTCATTCGTTCGGGAATGATGTTTTTGATAAAAACTGCCGCACGGCAGCCGACAATCGCGCCTTCTTTAATTTCGGCAAGACCGGCAAGGTTGGGCGTCAGTTCGACAAAAATGCCGTAGTCTTCGATGCTTCGTACCGTTCCGGTGACGGTCTGACCGATCTCAAAAAGAGCGGCGTTTTCTTCCCAGCTTCCTAAAAGCTCTTTGTGGGAAAGATAAATGCGTCCGGTAGCTCTGTCGATCGATCTTACAACCGATTGGATGACCGTGCCGACAGGCAACCGTTCCTTGGGGTGGGAAATGCGGGAAACGGAGATGCAATCGATCGACAGAAGGGATATGATACCGCATCCGATATCGGCAAAACTTCCGAAAGGCTCGTTGTGGGTAATGCGTGCCGGAATGATGTCTCCCGGAATCAGACTGCAAAGATAGCGCCTGACACATTCTTCTTGCGCCGCTTTTCTGGAAAGAATGGCTATAATATTGCCGTTGATATCTTTTTTTAAACCGAGGATCTTGAAGGATACCGCCTTGCCGACTCTTGAAATGATGGCAATGTCTTTTTCCTTTTTGTCGGAAGGGGGAATACAAACCTCTTCCTTTGGCATGATTCCGCGCACCCCTTCTCCGAGCGGTACCGACAACTGCATATGATTATTGCAGGAAACGGCAATGCCCTCAAGGATTCGACCTTCTGTCAGGGCGCGTTCCAATCCTTTGATGCTTCCGGTCAACTCTTTGTTTTCATTGGTATGTAATAACAGTCCCTCCGGCAGAAATTTTGTATTCATGTGCTTGTACCTCCGTTTTTTTGATGATGCTATATACTATGTCGATGACAGAACATTCAGAACTTGTACTTGAAAAAAACACAATTCCGTGGTACAATAATAATAGATTTTACTTTAGGAGTGGTTATGAAATTGAAAAACTATCGATTTACTCCCCAAAAGCGCCGTGCACTTATTATTTTGATCTTGGTGATCATTGCAGCGGCGCTCTATATTTATTTTTTTCTTCTACCGGAGCTCAAGTGGCTGATGCCCGATACGGACGGATTGGGAGAAGAACAGATGACAGTCTTCTTTTTGGATGTAGGGCAGGCGGATGCCGCATTGATCGAATCTCCCGACGGAACATTTATGATGATCGATGCAGGGAAAAACAACGGTGCGGACAAATTGGTTCGGACGCTGTCCTCATACGGTGTGGAAACTATCGAATACTTTGTGATGACTCATCCGGACGAAGACCATATCGGCGGTGCGGATAGTGTGCTTGAAAACTTTGAAGTCAAAAATATCATTCGTCCGGATTGTGATAACGAAACCGACACATGGCAGGATGTGCTTGATGCGATTGAAAAAGAGAAAAGTGAAGGCGCAAATGAGATTTTTGCGGAAAGCGGTAAAAGTTATTCCTTTTTTGAAGGATGTGATATCGAGATCCTTTCTCCCATTCGCATTTATAGCGGAAGCAACAATAACAACAGCGTGGTATTACGCCTAAAATATGATGAAGCGACGTTCCTCTTTACCGGAGATGCCGAAAAAACGGCAGAAACCGCTATGCTCCACGAAATTCCGCGCGACATGCTGAAGGCGGATGTGTTGAAAGTCGGACATCACGGGTCGTATACTGCGACAAGTATCACATTCCTTACGGCAGTAGACCCGGATTATGCTGTGATCTCGGCAGGAAAGGACAATGACTACGGGCATCCGCACGCGGTGGTGCTTGACCGACTGGAAGCACAGGATGCACAGATCTTTCGCACGGATGAGCAAGGGACGATCACTTTTTACACGGACGGAAAGGAGATCGTCAGCGCGACAATGGGATAGGTAAGAAAGGAGTTGTAAAAGACTTTGTGCTTTTTGCAACTCCTTTAATATTTAAAAAGGCGGACGAGTGTTACCTTTTTTAGAACAAACAACTTTCCGTATTAGCGAATTTTCCCTTGATTTTTTCTTTAAACTATGCTATACTACTTTGACGTGTGATGAACAAATGTTCTTGCAAGGGGTAGACGATGGAAAAATTCAAATTGGTATCAGATTATACGCCGACGGGAGATCAGCCGGAGGCAATCGAAAAACTGACGGCAGGCGTGCTTGCAGGAATTGACGAGCAGGTCCTTTTGGGTGTTACCGGTTCGGGAAAGACCTTTACTATGGCGAATGTTATTGCTAATGTGAACAAACCGACACTGATCCTTGCGCATAACAAAACGCTTGCCGCACAGCTTTGTGCAGAATTTAGAGAATTTTTTCCGGAAAATGCGGTAGAATACTTCGTGTCATATTATGATTATTATCAGCCGGAGGCGTATATTCCCGGTAAAGATCTGTATATTGAAAAAGACTCTGCTATCAACGATGAGATCGACAAACTGCGCCATTCTGCCACTTCGTCGCTTTTGGAGCGCAGAGATGTTATCGTAGTTTCTTCTGTTTCTTGTATCTATACGTTGGGTGATCCGGTCGAATATGCCAATCAGATGCTTGGTTTGCGAGAGGGAATGACTTTTGATCGTGACGAAATGTTGAAAAAATTGGTCTCTATCCGTTATGAACGTAACGACATTGAGTTCGTGCGTAACAAATTCAGAGTCAGGGGGGATACGGTGGAAGTTTTTCCCTCCGGTTTTGACAAAATTGCCTACCGTATCGAATTTTTTGGGGATGAGATTGATCGCATTTATGAGATCGAACCATTGTCCGGCAAGATTTTGAGACGAATGAGTTATGTTCCGATTTTTCCGGCAACACACTATGTTTCTTCCGATGAAAACAGAGAACGTGCCATCAAGGAGATCTGCAAAGAGATGGAAGAGCGCGTTGCATTTTATAAGTCACAAGACCGCTTAATCGAAGCACAGCGCATCGAACAGCGTACCGAATACGATATGGAAATGCTCCGCGAGATCGGTTTTTGTTCGGGCATTGAGAACTATTCTCGAGTGCTTGCCGGCAGAGAACCCGGTTCGACGCCTTATACGCTTTTAGACTTTTTTCCGAAGGATTTTCTGATGTTTATCGACGAATCACATGTCACTGTTCCGCAGGTGCGCGGAATGTCGGGCGGCGATAAGGCAAGAAAGACCAATCTGGTTGAGTACGGTTTCCGCCTTCCGTCTGCTTTTGACAATCGACCGCTCTTTTTTGAAGAATTTCAGAAAAAGATCAACCAGGTCATCTATGTTTCGGCGACGCCTGCCGAATATGAATGCAGTCGTGCCGGACAGATCGCGGAGCAACTCATCCGTCCTACCGGACTCCTTGATCCGGAGATTGAGGTGCGACCAATTAAGGAACAGATCGATGATGTGATGGGGGAGATCCGCAATCGTACTGAAAAGGGACAGCGTGTGTTGGTCACCACTCTGACTACTAAAATGGCAGAAGATCTCACCGAATATTTTGAATCTAATCTCATCAAAGTCAAATATATTCACCATCATGTCGAAACGATGGAGCGTCAGGAGATCATTCGAGATTTACGCTTGGGCGTTTTTGATGTCCTTGTCGGGGTAAATTTGCTTAGAGAAGGGCTGGATATTCCGGAAGTTTCGCTTGTCGCCATTCTTGATGCCGACAAGCAGGGACTGCTTCGCTCGGAAACGGCACTTATTCAAACGGTGGGAAGAGCAGCGAGAAATGCGGAGGGTAAGGTTATCATGTATGGTGACAGCCTTACTTCTGCCATGCGTGCCGCCATTGATGAGACCAATCGCCGCCGTCAAAAGCAGATGGCATACAATGCCAAACACGGAATCGTTCCGAAAACAATTGAAAAATCAATACGTGATCTGATCGATCTTGGCGGTAAGCCGATGACCGAAAAGGGAAGAGGCGGAAAGAAAAAGCGCGAACAGATGGTGGTGTTGAGCGAATCGGAACGATCAGAGCTTATTACGCAATTGACCAAGGAAATGACGGTCGCGGCGGAACTGTTGGAGTTCGAGAAAGCTGCGGAATTGCGCGACCGGATTGCAGAATTAAAGAATGTGAATTAAAAATATGGAACAAAAATATATTACAATCAAAGGCGCGCGTGTGCACAATCTCAAGAATGTGGATGTGAAGATCCCACGCAATAAATTAGTTGTTTTCACAGGGCTTTCAGGTAGTGGCAAATCTTCTCTGGCGTTCGACACTCTGTATGCCGAGGGACACCGTCGCTTTGTAGAGAGCCTCTCCTCCTATGCTCGGATGTTTTTGGGACAGATCGACAAACCGGATGTTGATGTGATTGAAGGGCTTTCTCCGGCGGTCTCCATCGACCAGAAGACAACATCGAGAAATCCGCGCTCCACGGTCGGCACTGTGACCGAAATTTACGACTATTTGCGTCTGCTTTATGCGCGCACAGGTATACCGCATTGTCCCGTTTGCGGCAAGGAAATCGTCAAACGCTCGCTTGACAGCATTGTGTCAGAGATTTGCGAACTATCGGAAGGAAGCAAGTTTTTGGTGCTTGCACCGATGGTGCTTGATAAAAAAGGCACGCATGAAAAGGTATTTGAGGATGCACGGCGTAAGGGGTATTCCCGTGTTCGTGTGGATGGAAGTTTGTATGATCTGAGTGAAAAAATCGAGCCGGACAAGAACCTTCGGCATACCGTTGAGATTGTCATTGATCGTTTGGTGATGCGGGACAATATCCGTTCGAGACTGACCGATTCGGTGGAGGATGCTCTCAATCTCACCGAAGGCTCAGTGGTCATTTATATTTTGGAAAGCGAAGAGCGGGAGGCGCGGGAGCTGCGGTTCTCCCAAAGCTTTTCTTGCGAAGAGCATGGCTTTTCGGTTATCGAACTCTCGCCAAGAATGTTTTCCTTTAATAATCCCCTTGGTGCTTGCGATTTTTGTGCCGGCATTGGGGAACAGACGGTATTTGCGCCCGAAAAGATCATTCCCGATGATTCGCTGTCATTGAGAGAAGGGGCTGTGGCAGTCAACGGTTTCAAAACGATTAATGAAGAAACTTACAACGGACCGTTGTTCGAGGCGGTCGGTAAGCAGTACGGCTTTGACTTCGATATGCCGATCTCCGAATATACTCCCGAAGCCTATCATGTTTTAATGTGGGGAACGACCGAGAAATATAATGTCGCACGCACATACGAGGGCGTTACTCGCTACGGTTGCGTTCGCTTTGAAGGTCTGGTCAATATGATCAATGCCCGCTATGAAATGGGCAGAAACGAATATTACGAGCAGTTTATTTCACACATCCCCTGCCCGAAATGCAAAGGCAGACGGTTGAAGGATGAAATTCTTGCTGTAACGGTTGGAGATCTTGGCATTGATCGATTTTGTGATATGAATGTAGAGCGTGCGTTGGAATTTACCGAAAACCTGAAGATGGACAAAGAGCGGATGATTATTGCCGAAGGAATCTTAAAGGAAGTCAAAGCACGCCTGCGATTTTTACAGAACGTCGGGCTTGAATATCTGACACTATCGAGAACCGCCGGGAGCCTTTCGGGTGGGGAAGCGCAGCGTATTCGGCTTGCGACACAGATTGGCTCGGCTCTGACGGGAGTACTCTATGTTCTTGACGAGCCGTCCATTGGGCTTCATCAACGGGACAACGGCAGACTGATCGATGCGCTCAAAAAACTGCGCGACGCCGGAAATTCTGTTATTGTAGTGGAACATGATGAAGAAACGATGATAGAAAGTGATTTTATCGTTGATATCGGACCGGGTGCGGGCGTCCACGGTGGCGAGATTGTTGCAGCGTGTACCCCAAAAGAATTGATAAAGGTCAAGAATTCGGTTACTGCCGATTATCTTTCCGGTAAAAAGAGCATTTCCGTTCCTGCAAAGCGGTTTTCAGGAAACGGAAAATTTCTTCGAGTGTATGGCGCGGAGCAGAATAATCTCAAGAAGGTTGATGTTTCTATTCCGCTCGGATGCCTGACCTGCGTAACAGGAGTTAGTGGAAGCGGTAAATCTTCGTTGGTCAATGGAATTCTTTACCCTGTACTTGCAAAGGAGCTGAACCGTGCATTTACTTATCCCGGAAAATATCAAAAGATTGAAGGCATCGAGTATCTTGACAAAGTCATCTGTATCGATCAATCCCCCATCGGACGCAATCCGCGTTCCAATCCTGCCACATACACCGGACTGTTTGGAGATATTCGCGACCTGTTTGCGCAGACACCTGACGCCAAGCGTAAGGGTTATGCGCCGGGACGGTTCTCATTTAATGTCAAAGGTGGCAGGTGTGAAGCCTGTGAAGGGGACGGAGTCAAGAGAATCGAGATGCATTTCTTGCCTGATATTTATGTGCAGTGCGAGCAGTGTAAAGGTAAACGCTACAACAGCGAAACTCTTGAAGTGCGCTATAAAGGCAAGAATATTTCGGAAGTTCTCGATATGACTGTGGCGGAGGGCGTTGCCTTCTTTGAGGCATTGCCGAAGATCGCGCGTACGCTGAAGACGCTTGATGATGTTGGACTTGGTTATATTCAGATCGGGCAGGCAGCAACCACTCTTTCGGGTGGGGAAGCGCAAAGAGTCAAATTGGCGACTGAACTTGCAAAGCGCGGTACCGGCAAAACGATCTATATTCTCGATGAGCCGACGACGGGACTTCATACGGACGATGTTAAGCGGCTGATCGAAATTCTTGCCAGGCTGACAGCACAAGGGAATACCGTTTTGGTTATCGAGCACAATTTAGATGTCATAAAAACAGCCGATTATATCATTGACCTCGGCCCGGAAGGAGGTGACCGAGGAGGGACGGTCGTGGCAACGGGGACGCCCGAAGAGGTTGCGGAATGTGAACGATCATTTACCGGACGTTACCTCAAGAAATTGCTTGAGAAAAAAAGTTGAAAAAACACAAAAAAATTCAAAAAACATCTTGCATTTCCGATTGAACTATGGTATAATCCCAATATGTGACCAATGAATATATTTCGGAGCCGCCGCTTTAAAGTTTGTCCTGTGCGTGCGACCGTTGAAAGAAAGGATTTTATTTACTATGACAGTAGCACAAATTATTATCGGAGCAATTCTTCTGGTTGCGGCTGTGTTTCTTGTGATTGCAGTGTTGATGCAGGAGGGAAAATCCAATCGTTTGAGTGGCGCGATCGCCGGCGGTGCGGATACAATGTTCGGCAAGACCAAGGGCAAGAAGATTTCTGACACCCTTTCCAAAGTTACTACTGTGGTTTCCATCGTTTTTGTGATCATTGTTCTTTCGCTTTCCGTTCTTACTAGCAGTGACAATGTTTACCTGCCGGATGTTGACGATACCGGAACATCTGCTGATGCGTCCAAGACCGAGGAGCCTGCTACAGAAAGTGCGTCTGCGGAAGAAAACACGCCTACTGTGAGTACACCTGCAGAGAGTCAGCCGACTGAATCTGTGACACCGTCTGCCGAGGCATGACAAAAAATGTAAGGATTTACGCTCAAGGAGTTCTTGGGCGTATTTTTTTCGGAAGATCGGAGGGAATATTCAACTATTAAAAAATATCAATTCGATTAAAGACTGTTGCAAACGTAAAACACGCTTGCAACAGTCTTTTTAAAGAAATCCTTTCATTTTGTCGATCGTTCCTCTTTCAAAATCGGAAAGATGTTTCATCAATGTTCTTGCCTTGTCCTCTGCTTCCGGATGGTTGTTTAATTCTCTTTCGGCGTTGACGATGCCCATAGCAGAACCGGTGATCAGCATTTCTGCAACATGGCTGTCGGTGTTGTTCATTAAAAGGCTCATCGACAGACCTACATCTGTTCGTATTCGTTCCGCTTTGGAAAGACCGCTTACCTTGATGCCGCGCTCGATTAGGCTGTTTTCCGCTTCTTTGGAAATAGCAGCATACATTGCGTTTTGCGTGTGCAGAGCATCAGACAGTGCATTTCCGCGGTTGGTCTTTAAAAGGTGTTTGGTTGTGCCTTCTCCCATCGAGGCGTTTTTTAATATTTGATGGTACAGCGCGACTGTTTGATCGTGTCTTTTCATAGTTGTTTTGTTTCCTTGTTTCCTTGTTTCCTTGTTTTTGTTCTTCGAAAACAGTATTTCCTCAAAAACATTTTCTGAAAACAGGGAAATGGAGGAAAGCGGAGAAACAGAGGATTTATTGCAGATTTCTGTCTCGTTTACCGTTCAATCTTCCTGCTTTTCGACATTATCTTCACCCGATTCTTCTGTTGTCGTAGCTTTTTCCTCTTCCATTTGCTCTTTTAGGTTTTCTTCGTATTTTTTGATCATTTCTTCGTCATCCGCTTTGATTTTGTTGCCCCAGCGGTTGACGAACCACAGACCGATACCGAAGGCGATGACGATCAGAGCGTAGCCGACGTTTTTTATGACAAAATCGATGCCGCCTGCGGATACGGCAGATTGTTCCGATGCCCAAAGGATGATTTGATATAATTTCATTCCACTCTTCCTTTCCAAGTGTTATAATATGTGATAAATCAATTGGTTACACCACATTGTACCATCCAAAAGGCAAACTGTCAATCGTTCATTTTAAATAATTTGCGCGGTATTCGGCATTGATCTCGGCAATTTCCTTTCTTCCCTCGATATAATCTTTGTACATTTCAAACGGATCGCCGGCGCCGTGGTGGCAAGAAGCACAGTGATCGCATCCGCTGTTGCATGCAAGGGCGTTTAAAACGATGCGTTCTCGCTCTTCCTTAGTGGTGTCTTTGATAAGAATACTTTTCTTTTTCACGGATCATTTCCTCCTTTTTCTTTTTATTTTTTCCGAACACATACTCTTCTATACAAAACAGGTGCGTGCCTTGATATTTGATAGTTAGGATTGTGATAAAAACACGAAAGAAAATACCCATTTTTCTGCCAAAATAGATATTGACAACTGTTGGTATTCGTGATATAATACAAGAAATTGTATTTTAACTTTGAAAATGCGTTGAAGAAATTAGGTGTCTGTCGGAAGAATACAGAGAGCCGGAGGTTGCTGCGATCCGGTTTCTGAAAACAGAACACCGTCTCCTTTCCGAGCAGGATTCCCGAATCAGCAGTAAGGAATTTCGGCGGCTCCCGTTACAGAGCAAAAGACCATAAGGTTTTTAGAGATGTGCCGTAGTTCGGCATGAAGATGGGTGGTACCGCGAGAATTTTTTCGCCCCTGATGTAGTAGTTTACGTCGGGGCGTTTTCTGTTTTTAAAGGAAGGATACATGTTATCTGTAAGTGAGGAAAATATATGCAATTATCCGGCGCGAAGATTGTGATCGAATGTTTGAAAGAGCAGGGCGTGGATGTCGTATTTGGCTATCCCGGCGGAACGATCTTAAACATATACGACGAACTGTATAAGGACAAGACCATCAAACACATTTTGACTGCCCACGAACAGGGCGCTTCCCATGCTGCGGACGGTTATGCGCGTTCGACCGGGAAGGTGGGCGTTTGCTTTGCCACTTCCGGCCCGGGTGCGACCAATCTGACGACCGGCATTGCCACGGCGTATCTGGATAGTTCTCCGATTGTTGCCATTACCTGTAATGTCAGTGAAAACCTGATCGGCAAAGATTCTTTCCAAGAGGTGGATATCTTAGGTGTGACCATGCCGATCACCAAATGCAATTTTTTGGCAAACGATGTTAATAAACTGGCAGATACCATTAGAGAAGCATTCGCCATAGCCAGAGGCGGGCGCCCCGGCCCAGTGCTTATTGACATTCCCAAAAATGTGACTGCCGAGATGGCGGAATACATCCCGCTTGACCGCTCTGAGCACGGCTATTCCGGATCTCTTGGGCAACTCATTAAGAGAGCATCGCACGATCTGGAGATCCTCGAACCGGACAGCAATGATGTGGATATTCTTGTGGAGATGATCAATCGTTCCCAAAAACCGATGATCATTTGCGGCGGCGGCGTAGTACGCGGTAGAGCGGATAAAGAATTCAATGAATTTGCTACGAAGATCGACGCGCCGGTGGCGGTGACTGTCATGGGCGCGGGTGGCATCAAGGGCAGAAACAAGTTGGTGACCGGCATGATCGGAATGCACGGAACACAAGCGTCAAATATGGCGGTGGATAATTGTGACCTGCTTATTGCCGTCGGTTGCCGTTTTTCCGACCGCGTGGCGCTTGATCCTGAGAGTTTTGCAAGTCAGGCGGAAGTTGTTCAGATCGATATCGATCGCGCGGAGATCAATAAAAATGTGCTGACAGATCACCATATCATCGGAGATGCGGCGGTGGTTTTAAAGATGCTCAACGAGCGATTGACTCAGAAAAACCACACTGAATGGAAAAAATATGTTTTTTCATTCAAAACCGAAACAGAATACGACACATCCGGCGAAACACTGACGCCCAAACAAATTTCAGAGGTGGTGGCAAGACTGCTTCCTGAAGATACCATCGTTTCTACCGACGTCGGACAGCATCAGATGTGGGTGGTGCAACACTTCCATTACGATTACCCGGGACAACTTCTTACCTCCGGTGGCTTTGGTACAATGGGATTTGGACTCGGTGCTGCGATCGGTGCAAAGGTCGGTAATCCCGATAAAACAGTCATTCATGTCACGGGCGATGGCGGTTTCAGAATGAATTGCAACGAACTGTGCACAGAGGAACACTATGACCTGCCGATCATTACTTTAATCTACGACAACCGCACGCTTGGTATGGTGCATCAGTGGCAGACGTTGATCTATGGCAAACGTTACTCCGAGACAGACCTTGACAGAGGTCCGGATTTCGTCAAATTGGCAGATGCTTACGGTTTGAAGGGCGTGAAGGTCAAGAATGTGACGGAATTGGAAGAAGCGTTGAAGGATGCTATGACTTGCGGTAAGGGGTATGTGATCGACTGTATGATCGATACTGACGAAATGGTTCGCCCGATGGTACCGGGTGGTGGAAAGATCACCAATTTCTTAGTGGATTGAGGAGGAACGGCAGATGGCAAAACAGCAATATGATACCGTTACTACAAGACACACCATATCGGTATTGGTGGACAATGAGGCGGGTGTTCTTTCCCTTGTTTCAAGGATGTTTTCAAGAAAAGGCTATAACATCGAATCGCTCGCGGTGGGTGCGACAGACGACCCCAAGATCTCGAGAATTACCATTGAGGTGTTGGCGGACGAGAGACGGATCATTCTTCTTTGTAATCAGTTGCGCAAGTTGATCTGTGTGCATTCTTTGAAACTGCTTACTTCCGAGCAATTCATCCGCAGAGAACTGATTATGATCAAAGTCAAGGCTGACACAAGCGAAGCATGTAACCGAATTATTCAGTGCGCAAACATTTTTAGAGCATCGATCATTGACGTATCGATTACGACGATGACCATTGCAATGATTGGCGAAGAATCGAAGACTGCGGCATTTGAAAATCTGATCAAAGAATTCGGGATTCTTGAACTGGTGCGTACCGGTATGGTAGCACTTGAAAGAGGTAGAGATACTATTTACGATGAAACAAAAGAAAAAGGAGAATTCAATTATGGCAAAAATGTATTATGAAAAAGATTGTGACTTGTCTGCGTTGGACGGCAAAAAGATCGCGATCATCGGCTACGGCTCGCAAGGACATGCACACGCCTTAAACTTAAGAGACTCCGGGTGCGATGTGATCATCGGTCTGCGCAAGGGTGGAAAATCTTGGCCTGTTGCGGAAAAGGACGGCTTTGAAGTTCTGACTGTTCCGGAAGCAACCAAGAAAGCAGACATCATTATGATCCTGATCAACGACGAAAAACAAGCTGATATGTACAAGCAGGATGTTGCGCCCTACCTTACCGCAGGAAAGGCGATCGCTTTCGCACACGGCTTCAACATTCGCTATAAGCAGATCGTTCCTCCTGCTGACGTTGATGTTTTCATGGCGGCGCCCAAAGGTCCCGGTCACACTGTTCGTTCGCAGTATGTAGCAGGAAAAGGCGTTCCTTGCTTGATTGCTGTAGAGCAGGATGCCACCGGAAAATGCTATGATATTGCGTTGGCATATATCGCGGGCATAGGTGGAGCAAGAGCTGGTATTATGGAGACCACCATGCACGATGAGACCGAGACAGACTTGTTCGGTGAACAGTGCGTTCTTTGCGGCGGTGTGGTAGATCTGATGAAGTGTGGTTTTGAAACGCTTGTAGAAGCGGGTTATGAGCCGGAAAACGCGTACTTTGAGTGCATTCATGAGATGAAGCTGATTGTTGACTTGATTAACAAGGGCGGTATTGCGGCAATGAACTATTCAATTTCCGATACCGCAGAGTACGGAGAGTATGTTTCCGGTCCGAGAGTGCTTCCTTATGAGCAGACAAAAGCGAATATGAAAGCGGTTCTGAGCGATATTCAGGATGGCACCTTCGCCGGCAAGTGGATCGCTGAGAACAAAAACGGAAGATGCTTCTTTAACTCCAAGAGAGAAGCGCTGGCAAAGCATCCGATGGAAGTCGTTGGCAAGCAACTGCGTGACCAGATGCTTTGGAAGAACGACACCGATCTCGACAAGGCTTCGAACTAAAACAAAATCTCTCAGGTGGGAAGATCTTTCGGAAAAAAGATCTTCCCACCGAGGAAAATACGATTCCAAACGAAAGGGACTTTATTAAAAAGTTGTGGTTGATTACAATGCGTTCAAATGAGATCAAGAACGGCGTAGAACGTGCGCCGAACCGCAGTTTACTTTATGCGCTGGGACTGACCGATGAAGAAATTGCCCGTCCGTTGGTCGCGGTGGTGTCCTCTCATAATGAGATCGTGCCCGGTCACATGAATCTTGACAAAATTGCAGAGGCGGTCAAAGCGGGTGTGCGTGCGGCGGGCGGTACGCCGATCGAATTCCCGGCAATCGCTGTTTGCGATGGCATTGCCATGGGACATATCGGTATGAAATATTCGCTCGTGACCAGAGACCTGATCGCAGATTCGACCGAGGCAATGGTGATGGCGCACCGTTTTGACGGCATTGTAATGATCCCCAACTGTGACAAAAACGTACCCGGACTTTTAATGGCTGCGGCACGGCTGAATATCCCCACAATCTTCTGCTCGGGCGGACCGATGCTGGCGGGCAGAATGAAGGATGGCAAGCGTACATGTCTAAGCCATATGTTTGAGGCGGTAGGCGCTTATCACGCCGGAAAACTTGATGACACCGGTGTGAAGGAATATGAAGAAAGCGCCTGTCCTACTTGCGGATCTTGCTCCGGCATGTATACTGCCAATTCAATGAACTGCTTAACAGAAGCCATCGGCATGGCATTGCCCGGAAACGGAACGATTCCCGGGGCATTTTCCGCAAGATTGCGATTGGCGAAGCAAGCAGGCATGAAGGTGATGGAACTGATTGAAAAGAACATTTGTCCTCGTGACATCATGACACCTGCGGCATTCCATAACGCGGAAACTGTTGACATGGCGCTCGGATGTTCTACCAACACGATGTTGCATTTGCCGGCAATCGCTCATGAAGCTGGAGTGGAAATCGATCTCGATATGGCAAATGAAATTTCCGCGTGTACTCCGAATCTCTGTCATCTCGCCCCTGCCGGAGAGACCTATATGGAAGATCTTGACAGAGCGGGTGGCGTCTATGCGGTCATGAAGGAACTGACAAAGAAAGATCTGCTTGATCTTTCGGTCATCACGGTCACCGGTAAAACGATGGCGGAAAATCTTGAAAATGTCAAGAATCTTGATGATAGCTTGATTCGACCGATCGAGCATCCTTACATGGCGACCGGTGGTATTGCGGTATTAAAAGGTAATCTTGCTCCGGACGGTTGTGTTGTCAAGCAGTCAGCGGTTGCGCCTGAAATGATGAAGCATGAAGGTAAAGCCAGAGTGTTTGATTCGGAGGAGGATGCGATCAAAGCAATCTACAACAAGGAGATCGTTGCCGGTGATGTTGTGGTCATTCGCTATGAAGGACCGAAGGGCGGTCCCGGTATGAGAGAAATGCTCAATCCCACTTCTGCCATCTGCGGCATGGGACTGGGGGAGAGCGTAGCGCTGATCACCGATGGGCGTTTTTCCGGTGCGACAAGGGGTGCTTCTATCGGGCACGTCAGTCCGGAGGCGGCGGCAGGCGGTCCGATCGCGTTGGTAAAAGAAGGGGATCTTATTTCCATCGATATTCCAAACTGCGAGATTACTTTGCATGTTTCGGATGAAGAACTGGCGGCGCGTAAAGCCGCTTGGATGTGCCCTGAACCGAAAGTCAAAAGCGGTTATTTGAGGAGATACGCCAAGATGGTATCTTCTGCCGACAAGGGTGCTATTTTACTTGATGATTAACTAATGATAAGAAGGAGAACTTTCCTTGAAACCGAAATTTGAAAAATACATTCCCGCATCGCACATTTCTTTAAAAGATAGAACATGGTGCGATAAAGAACTCACAAAAGCGCCGACATGGTGCTCGGTAGACTTAAGAGACGGAAACCAGTCGCTCATCAATCCGATGAACCTGAAGGAAAAACTTGAAATGTTCCATTTACTTCTTGACATCGGTGTCAAGGAGATCGAGATCGGCTTTCCGTCCGCATCCGATACGGAATATGAGATCTGCAGAGAACTGATCGAAGGGGGACACATCCCGGACGATGTATACATCCAAGTGTTGGTGCAAGCAAGAGAACATCTTATCAAAAAGACATTTGAAGCCATTAAAGGCGCAAAAAATGTTATTTTGCATTTCTATAACTCTACCTCCGTGCAGCAAAGAAAGATCGTGTTTGGAACGGATGCGGCAGGAGTTACCAAGATCGCTACCGACGCCGCAAAACTCATTAGAGATTTGAGCGAGCCGATGATCAAAGAGGGAATGAATATCCGCTATGAATATTCTCCCGAGAGTTTCATGGGTACCGAACCGGATGTGGCGGTGGATATCTGTCAGGCGGTCATCGAAGCGCTTGGCGCAACTCCTGAGAACAAGGTCATTTTGAACCTGCCGTCGACGGTCGAGAACATGACACCCAACTATTTTGCCGATATTATTGAGTATTTCTGTCGTAAATTGCCGAGCAGAGACTGTGCAATCATCTCTTTGCATCCGCACAACGACCGCGGAGAGGGTGTCGCGACTGCCGAAATGGGCGTTTTGGCAGGCGCGGAGCGTATCGAAGCAACGCTGTTTGGAAACGGTGAGCGGACGGGCAACGTCGATATGATCACATTGGCGCTGAATATGTATACGCAGGGCTACGATCCGGAACTGGATTTCTCTCAGATGCCGAAGATTAAGGAAACTTACGAGCGTTGCACCCACATGAAGGTGCACGAACGTTCTCCGTATGCGGGACAGCTCGTGTTTACGGCATTCTCGGGAAGCCATCAGGATGCTATCAACAAAGGATATCACTATATGCGTTCTTCCGGCTCGGAGTATTGGGAAGTGCCTTATCTGCCGATCGACCCGAAGGATGTCGGCAGAGAATATGAACCGGTCATTCGCATCAACAGCCAGTCGGGCAAAGGTGGTGCAGCATTCGTTATGGAGAGTAACTATGGGTATATGCTTCCGAAAGCTATGCACCCGGAGTTTGGCAAGGTCGTGCAAGAGGAGGCGGACCGTCTCGGCACAGAGCTCCTGCCCGGTCAGATTTTCGAACTGTTCGAGAGAGAGTATTTGACCTTCTCGCCATACAAACTCGTGAAACATTCCTTTAACGAAAAGCATCCGGACGATCACACCATTGTGTGCTTTGAGGGTGTTATTGAGAAAAACGGAATGCCGATCGAACTTGAAGGTGAAGGTAATGGGCCGATCGACGCTTTCTTCCAATCGATCAAAAACCTTGACATCGGCAAATACAAATTCCTAAACTATTCAGAGCATGCCGTTTCGGTCGGTTCCGACTCAAAAGCTGTTGCCTATGTTCAATTGATCACCCCGAAGGGGAATAATGTTTTTGGTGTCGGCATGAGCAGTAATATCAACCGTGCATCCCTGCGCGCCATCCTGTCTGCAATCAACCATTCTATAAAAAAAGGAATTTAAACTGAAAAAATTCATTTTGAAAGGAAGAACGACCATGGGAATGACTATGACTGAAAAGATCCTTGCGGCACATGCAGGATTATCTTCTGTGAAAGCGGGCGATCTAATCGAAGCAAAACTTGATTTGGTTTTGGGTAACGATGTCACTACACCGGTTGCCATCGGCGTTTTTGAAAAGACCGGCTTTACAAGAATTTTCGATAAAAATAAAATTGCGATTGTTCTCGATCATTATACTCCTTGTAAGGATATCGCTTCGGCAAAACTTTGCCATACTGCAAGAGAATTTGCCAAAAAGCATGAGATCGTCAACTTTTTCGATGTTGGATGCGTTGGCATTGAGCATGCATTACTCCCGGAAAAAGGACTGGTACTGCCGGGAGACTGTATTATAGGTGCAGACTCACACACCTGCACCTATGGCGCACTCGGTGCATTCTCAACCGGTGTCGGCTCGACCGACATGGCAGCAGGCATGGCAATGGGTGAAAACTGGTTCAAAGTTCCGTCTGCCATCAAGGTAGAATTAAAGGAATGTCTTCCGAAACATGTTTCAGGAAAGGATGTCATCTTGCACCTGATCGGCATGATCGGTGTGGACGGAGCGCTCTATAAGAGCCTTGAATTCACAGGGGAAGGCGTGAGCTCCTTAAGCATGGATGATCGTTTTACGATTTCCAATATGGCGATCGAAGCAGGTGGCAAGAACGGCATTTTTCCGGTCGACGAGCAGACGATCGCATACGTCAAAGGGAAGAGCGAACGTGTGTATACTGTTTACGAGGCGGATGAGGATGCTGTTTATGAGCAGACGGTTACTATTGATCTTTCCACTCTTGAACCGACAGTTGCCCTTCCGCATCTGCCATCTAACACCAAAACAATCGGTGAGGTTGCAGGATTGAAGATCGATCAGTGCATCATCGGCTCTTGCACGAACGGTAGAATTTCGGACTTGCGTGCGGCGGCGGCAATCCTCAAAAACAGAAAAGTGGCAGAGGGGGTAAGGACGATCGTCATTCCTGCTACTCAAAAGATCTATCTTGAAGCGATGGAAGAAGGGCTTCTTGAAGTGTTTATTAAAGCGGGTTGTGCGGTATCTACTCCGACCTGCGGACCGTGCCTTGGTGGACACATGGGTGTCATGTGGGAAGGTGAGCGCGCCGTTGCCACTACCAACCGCAATTTTGTCGGCAGAATGGGGCACACCGGCTCGGAAGTCGTGCTTGCAAGCCCTGCGGTCGCGGCAGCTTCGGCAGTGATGGGCTGTCTTGCCGATCCGAGAACACTGTGAAAAGGAGGAATGGGAGATGGTAAAAGGAACTGTTTTTAAATATGGCGACAACGTCGATACCGATGTCATCATTCCTGCAAGATATCTGAATGATCCTTCAAAGGAAGCGTTAAGAAAACATTGTATGGAGGACATCGATCCTACCTATGCCACAACGGTTCATTTGGGCGACATTATGGTTGCTGGATACAATTTCGGTTGCGGCTCCTCAAGAGAGCATGCTCCAATTGCTATCCAATCGTCCGGCGCATCTTGCGTGATTGCGGCATCTTTTGCAAGAATCTTCTACAGAAATGCTATCAACATCGGCTTCCCGATATTGGAGTGCCCGGAAGCCGCGAAAGCTATTTCGAACGGTGATATTGTTTCGGTGGATTTTGAAACGGGAAAGATCACAGACGAGACCACGGGAGAGACCTTTACGGCGACCTCTTTCCCACCGTTTATTGAAAAGATTATTGAAAACGGGGGACTGCTCAATTATTTGAAGAGGAAGCAGGATGGGGAAATTGAATAAAAGATCAGAGCACAGCCTTCAAGATTGCTTTTTATGCCGCCGCAAAGCGGCAGAATGGAGTTTTTTATGAATTACAATATTGCTCTTGTAAAAGGAGACGGCATCGGACCGGAGATCGTGAATGCCGCGGTACGTGTCCTTGATGAAGTTGCAAAAAAATACGGACATACTTTTAACTATACAGAATGCCTTGCTGGCGGATGTGCCATTGATGCTTGCGGTGAACCGCTTCCGAGTGAAACGATTGAGGCATGCCTTTCGTCCGATTCTGTACTGCTCGGTGCAGTAGGAGGTCCGAAATGGGATAAAAATCCGGCAGATTTACGCCCGGAAAAGGCACTCTTGGGACTTCGTGCGGCACTTGGACTGTATACCAATCTGCGTCCCGCAAAACTGTATCCCTGCCTTGTGGGGGACTGTCCGTTGCGTTCCGATATCGTGGCAAACGGTTTTGATATGATGATGGTCCGAGAACTGACAGGCGGCATTTATTTCGGGGAACGCGGCAGAAGAGAGGGCAAGTACGGTTTTGAAGCCTACGACACCGAAGCGTATTCGGTGATGGAGATTGAACGCATTGCACGTGTTGCTTTTGAAAGCGCGATGAAGAGAAGAAAGAACGTTATTTCTGTCGACAAGGCGAATGTTCTTGAAACTTCCAGACTTTGGAGGGAAACGGTACATCGTGTTGCAGAAGCGTATCCGGAAGTGACTGTGCGCGATATGTTGGTGGACAATACAGCCATGCAGTTGGTGCGCAATCCTGCGCAGTTTGATGTGGTGGTCACTACCAATATGTTTGGTGACATTCTTTCGGACGAGGCTTCGCAAATCACCGGTTCGATCGGACTTCTGCCCTCTGCTTCGCTTGGAGATGGGACGAGAGGAATGTACGAACCGATCCACGGTTCTGCGCCCGATATTGCGGGGAAGGGCATTGCCAATCCGATTGCAACGATCTTGTCGGTAGCGATGATGCTTCGCTATTCCTTTTCGTTGACAAAAGAGGCGGATGATATCGAAAATGCGGTCAATACCGTTTTGAATGCGGGACACCGTACCGCAGATATTGCCAAAAAAGGAGAAAAGGCACTTTCCACCGATGAAATCACCGATCTCATCATTAAGGTGCTTTAAAACGTCATGAAATCCCTTTTATCGGAACTGTTTCTGTACGCAGGATTTGGAGAGGCGGAAGGACTGAATACCTTTGCGGAGCATCTTGAAGATTCTTCTGCGCACAAGGTTGAAATACTGCGCTTTTTAAAAAAGACGGTTGCTTTTTCGGCGGATCTTGGACTTGACGGCAATTGTTTCAGGAATTATATTGCCTATCTGATCATCAAATCGGAAAATCCTTTTTCTCTTTCTTTTGAGAGAAAAGAGGGCAATTCCTCGCTTGTCGCCGCCGCTCTTGCGGACGCACATATTTTGCGCGAGATCTTCCATTTTGATCTGTCGCTTCCTGTCGATCCTGTTTTTTTTGAACTGCTTGTCCATTTTGACGGTGAAGGAAATGGGGACACGCCGGCAAAACGTATTTCAGATCTAACGAAAGCGCTGACCGAGGCAGAAAGCGATGAAGAGTTTCTTCACGCGATCATCAACCACTATCGACACTATGGTGTAGGCGATTATTCGTTGTATTCTGCCTTTTCGCTTGATGAAGAAGGACAGATTACGCCGATTGTCTCTGTCGAAGCGGTGACTTTAGAGCATTTGATCGGCTATGATCTGCAGAAAAAACGGATCGTTAACAATACCAAAGCTTTCTTAAAAGGCAAAGCTGCAAACAACGTTCACCTTTACGGAGATGCCGGTACCGGAAAATCGACCTGTGTACGTGCCCTTTTAAATCGTTATGAAGCGGAAGGACTGCGGATGGTGGAGGTGTATAAGCATCAATTTGAGTATCTGCCGGCAGTCATTGCAAAACTGAAAAAACGAAACTATCGGTTCATTATTTTTATAGATGACCTTTCTTTTGAAGATCATGAAGTCGAATATAAGTATTTAAAGGCGATCATAGAGGGAGGTCTCTCCGGTAGACCTGATAACATTCTCATCTATGCGACTTCCAACCGCCGCCACCTCATCAAAGAGACTTGGAAGGATAAGAACGACATGGAGTATGAGGGAGAGATCCATCGTTCGGATACGGTCGAGGAGAAACTTTCTCTTGCAGCACGGTTCGGTATTGCCATTCGCTTTGCTGCACCGAATGTGCAGGAATACAGAAATATTGTTTTGGGGCTTGCAAAAGAGGCAGACATACAGGGTTATGAGGAGGAAGAACTCCTTGCCGCCTCTCACGCTTGGGAGATCAGAAACGGCGGACGGAGCGGTAGGACTGCCGAACAGTTTATCAGTTATTTACAGGGAAAGGAAGAAGACCATGGTGACACTTGACAAAGTCTATCATGCATCCTATCTGCTGAAGGATGTGGCAAGGCAAACAGCTTTGATCCATGCCGAAAGCATCAGTCAAGCGCAGGGCGCGGAGATCTATTTAAAAACAGAGAATTTACAGGTTACGGGTTCTTTTAAACTGCGCGGCGCTTACTATAAGATCAGTCAATTGACTGCGGAGCAGAAGGAAAAAGGAATTATCGCCTGCAGTGCGGGTAATCATGCACAGGGCGTTGCACTTTCCGCAACCAGACAAGGGATCAAAAGTATTGTTTGTATGCCGGCGAGTGCACCGATCAGCAAGGTGGAAGCAACAAAAAGACTGGGTGCGGAGGTAATTCTCGTAGAAGGTGCTTATGACGATGCTTCCGCTAAGGCGATAGAACTGCAGAAGGAAACGGGTGCAACCTTGATTCATCCATTTGACGATGATGATGTGATCGCGGGACAAGGAACGATTGGCATCGAACTTTTGGAGCAAATGCGTGATCTTGATGCAGTGGTCGTTCCGATTGGCGGTGGTGGCTTGATCTCCGGTGTGGCATTTGCTTTAAAAAATCTAAAGCCGGATATCAAGATCTACGGTGTACAAGCGGCAAATGCGGCGAGTATGTATGAGAGTATCAAGACCGGCTCTGCCATCACTTTGCCGACGGTCAGTACTTTTGCGGATGGTATCGCGGTTAAGCATCCGGGAGACACCACTTTCCAAATGGTCAATAAGTATGTTGACGAGATTGTCACTGTTTCGGAGGACGAGATCGCAACCGCCATTTTGACGTTGATTGAGAAGCAAAAGCTGATTACTGAAGGCGCGGGTGCAGTGGCAGTGGCTGCTGTTATGTTCGGTCATTTGCCGATCAAAGGTAAGAAGGTTGCATGCATTTTGTCGGGCGGTAACATTGATGTCAATATTCTCTCCCGCGTCATTACGAGAGGTTTGGTCACCTCCGGCAGAAACAGTAATCTCCGCATCGCGCTTGAGGATAAGCCGGGACAACTTACGGGTGTGAGCAGTATCATTTCAAAGAACGGCGGGAACGTTGTCGGTGTCAAGTATGAGCGTTCCGATCCGTCGATGGCGATTTCAAGTTGTTATCTTGACATTAGTATGGAAACAAGAGACTTTGCTCAGATCGAAGAAATCAAAAACGCACTGACTGAATATGGTTTCAAGATTGTTTCGGTGAGTTAAAGAAAGGATGAAAGCAGAATGAATAAAGTATATACTCCCAATGCACCTGCAGCGATTGGACCGTATTCGCAGGCAATCGTTGTTAACAATACCGTCTATACTTCGGGACAAATTCCGATCGACCCAATAACAGGTAAGATGGTCGAAGGCGGCATCGAGGTGCAGGCAGAACAGGTCATGAACAACTTGAAATCAGTTCTTGAAGAAGCAGGAAGTTGTTTTGAAAATGTGATAAAGACCACTTGCTTTTTAAAGAATATGAACGATTTTGCAGCGTTCAATGAAATTTATGGGCAGTATTTCACTGAAAGACCGGCAAGATCCTGCGTGGAAGTTGCTTGCCTTCCCAAAGGGGCATTGGTGGAAGTTGAAGTCATTGCACTTCTCAAATAATAGGAAAAGAGGCGTCAAAAATGCTGAATATTAAACTTCAAAAGACAACTGCGCCGAAAGAAAAACCAAAAAAAGGTCAGCCGCTCGGCTTCGGTCATATCTTTACAGACCATATGTTTGTAATGAATTACACTTCTGGAAAAGGTTGGTACGATCCGCGGATCATCCCCTACGGTGAGATTTCGCTTGATCCCTCTGCCATGGTCTTCCATTACGGTCAAACGATGTTTGAAGGTCTCAAAGCATACAAAAATGAGAAGGATGAAGTGTTTTTATTCCGTCCGGACATGAATGCGAAAAGAGCCAACCATTCAAACGAACGTCTCTGTATTCCGCAAATTCCGGAGGAGGATTTTGTGGAAGCAATCAAAGCGGTCGTGAATGTTGACAGAGATTGGATCCCCACAGAACCGGGCACATCTCTCTATATCCGTCCCTTTGTTATTGCTACTGATGCATTTTTGGGTGTTGCGCCTTCTGAAAACTATCTGTTTATCGTCATTCTTTCTCCCTCGGGTGCGTACTACGAAAGTGGTCTTGCACCGGTAGGCATTTGGATCGAAGACGAATATGTCAGAGCCGTTAGAGGCGGCATGGGTTTTGCCAAGACCGGCGGAAACTATGCGGCGTCGCTGATCGCACAGGTCAAAGCGCATGACGGCGGTTTCTCACAGGTCTTGTGGTTGGATGGTGTTGAGAGAAAGTATATCGAAGAAGTGGGCGCAATGAACATTTTCTTTAAGATCAACGGCAAGATCGTCACTCCGATGCTAAATGGCAGTATTCTTCCCGGTATCACAAGAGATTCGATTATCCATGTTTGCAAGGATTGGGAATATGAGGTGGAAGAACGAAAGATCTCGGTAGAAGAACTGATCAATGCCGCAAGATCCGGTGCGCTTGAGGAAGTGTTTGGCACGGGTACGGCTGCAGTTGTTTCTCCTGTTGGAAAACTGCGCTATGAAAATGAGATCATGGAGATCGGCGGTGGAGAGATCGGCGAACTGACACAAAAATTGTATGACGAACTGACCGGTATTCAATGGGGGAAGAGAGCAGACGCATACGGTTGGCGTGTAAAGGTTTGATGTTTCAAAGGGAAATGCGAAACGCATTTCCCTTGATTTTTTTAGTAAATATGACATTGACTTTTGTCTGATGGTGTGTTATTATAATTGTGCGTAGTATTATAGAAGCGACAAAAAAGGGGAAGTATATATGAAGAAAAGAATAAACACACGACATCTATTAGTTGTGTATGATTTGGCGATATTGGCATTTACCGAAATATTATTGCTTTACCTGTATCAGGGAACGGTACAGTTGACCATTTCGGAAATGCTTATTCAATTTGCCATTACGTCGGTATGTGTGTTTTCCATTCGTTTTGTCGGACATATCTATCAACAGATATGGCGATATGGCGGAATACAGTGTTATATTCGGCTGTTGATTACCGATGCCATTGCTTTTTGGATCAATTTTGGACTTGAGAGAGTGCTTGCCCCAAAACATATTTCGATGGTGCAATTGCTTGCGATCGCATGTGTGAATCTTCTTGGCGCTCTTGCGATCCGAATGATCTATCGCTATGCTTATAAAGTAGGAAACAGAAAAACACTGTTCGGGAAGTTTTTAAAAGTGATCTTAAAGGTCTTTGGTGGGATCGAGCCGGTCAATGATCTTGTGGGTGATACAAGAAAGATCAAAATTGCCATCATCGGTGCGAGCAGTCCGGGGGTGGCATTGGCTGAAGAACTGCTTTCCAACAGTTCTTCGTCTTATATTCCTTGTTGCTTTGTGGATAATAATGAGAAAAAAGCGGACAGAATGATCCATGGTATACCGGTTATTTTGGAAGACAAAGATATTTCCTCCAAATTAAAGAAATATGAGGTTCAAGAGGTCGTTTTTGCACTTTCCGGTGTGGATAAAGAACGCAAAAAGGAACTGTATGAGTTCTATTTCAAACAGGGATACAAGATCAAGGTCTATGATTATCCGGTCATGCAGGTCGTAGGCGATAAGAGAGCGATACGTGAATTCGACATTGAAGAATTGCTTTTCAGAAAGCCGATCCGGATCAACAATGAGGTCACGCAAGCTTATTATAAAGACAAAGTGATCCTTATCACGGGTGGTGGCGGATCGATTGGTTCCGAGCTTTGCCGTCAACTTGCCAAAATGTCACCACAAAAGGTCATCATTCTCGATATTTTCGAGAATGGCGCCTATGATGTCCAACAGGAACTGCGGATCGCTTACGGTAAAAAGCTGGATGTTTGTGTTGAGATCGTTTCGGTTAATAACAGAAATGGTATGGTACGCGTTTTTGAGTTGCATCATCCGCAGATCGTCATTCATGCAGCGGCGCACAAACATGTGCCGCTCATGGAGCACAACTGCATTGAGGCAGTGGAAAATAACGTCTTCGGTACGCGGATCTTGGTTGAACTCTGCGAAGAGTATGGTGTGGAGCGGTTTATGATGGTCTCTACCGACAAAGCGGTCAATCCGACCAATGTTATGGGTGCGACCAAGCGCATGTGCGAGATGATCGTCTTAAGCGCGAGCACTACGGGCAAGGTCAAATACAGTGCGACACGTTTTGGCAATGTTCTCGGCTCTGCCGGATCGGTCATCCCGCTTTTTAAAAAGCAGATTGCCAATGGGGGACCGATCACCATCACAGACAAGCGGATCGTGCGGTATTTTATGACCATTCCTGAGGCATCGCAACTGGTCTTGCAGTCGGGGGCAATGGCAAATAACGGAGAGCTGTTTGTTTTAGATATGGGTGGACCGGTCAAGATCTATGACCTTGCGCAAAATATGATCTACCTGTCCGGTGCAAAGGGCATTGATATTGTGGAAATTGGTCTGCGCCCCGGGGAAAAGCTTTATGAGGAATTGTTGATCAAGACGGAAACCTTGGATAAGACTGAAAACAGTTTGATCTTTATCGAAAAGGACGCGCCGTTTACCTCTGAAGATATTGTGCATAAACTCGAAATTCTACATACGGCTTGTGATTCGGGCGAAGATGAACAGGTGCGTGCGGCACTGCATCAGGTCGTGCCGACTTTCAAAACACCGGAAGAAGTGAACGTGAAGGCAGAAAGCGCAGAAGAAATGAAGCGCTCAAAATAAAAAATAAGGATGCTGCACCGGTTGCCCTCGTTTTGCTATACAAAGCAGGGATCAGGTTAAGTTTTTTTAATTTCGATTTTAAGAAAGCAATTTTCGCGGCAGAGCGGTTGCTATTTGGCTAAGCGAGTGGCACTACCCGTTTGGCAAAAACGATTCTCGCATCACAAGAATATATAGAGAGAGCCTATGATCAGATAAGAAAAGGATGGTCTCAAAAGTCAAAACAGCTTTTTGACTTTTGAGATCATCCTTTTTTAAATCGCAGTATCTACCGTCTTTTTGATATTTTGGAGATCGCAGTTGCTAGCAAAAGTGCTAGCATATTGCAGGTGGCAACGCACGGACCAATTGGGAGACTGAAGGAAGTTGTTGCCGTTTCAAAACGGACGACGGTGGCAAACAGCATTCCGACAAGGAAACAACCGCCTGCGATAGACGCGGCGCAGAGGATTACGCTTTTGAATTTCTTGCACAAACGCATAGCAGCGAGCGCAGGAAAAACAATGAGCGCGGAAATCATGATAGACCCGATCATTTTCATGCCGACCACAATCGTGACCGCGGTCAAAACCGCCAGAATGATATTGTAAAAAACGGTGTTGCTTCCGGCGGCGGAGGCAAACGGTGCGTCAAAGGTGACGGCAAAAATTTTGTTATAAAGCAGAACAAAGGTAAAAAGCACGCCGAATGCGAGCAGGACGCTGAAAGTGACATCGCTTCCCTTAAGGGCTAGAATGGAACTGCCGAAAAGGGAAGAACAAACATCTCCTGCGCCGCTGTTGGCAATACTGTAGATCATATATCCTGCGGCAACCGAACCGGTCGTCAGAATGGCGACGGCTGCGTCTCCCTTGATCTTACCGCTCTCCGAAAGGAGTAATAAGATCACTGCGGCGACGGTCACCAACGGCAGAGTGACAAACATCTGATTCTCATCCGAAACGCCGAGCACTGTGGCAATAGCGACTGCCAAAAAGCCCATATGTGAAAGCCCGTCTCCGATCATCGAGTAGCGCTTTAAGACCAGAGGTACCCCCAAAACAGATGCGCAGACGGAAGTGAGCAAGCCGACAACAAACGCCTTCATAAGTATGGGCAAGAGTGCTTGGCTTTGTAAAAGTGAAAGATCAATGACAGCGGTCATTCTACCATTCCTCCTTCCTTCTTCAATGCTTTTACACGATCATAATCGGCGGTCTTGCCGAAATAGACCATCTGTTTTCCGAGGTGAAGAATGTGTGTGGCATCTTTGACAGCATGTTCGTAGTCGTGCGAGATCATCATAACGGTCATGCCTTCTTCATTTAATTTTTTGATAATCCGGTATAGTTCCTCCGTGACAACAGGGTCAAGCCCTGCGACCGGCTCATCCAACAGAATCATATCTTCCGCCGCGCATAGAGCACGAGCAAGCAGTGCGCGCTGTCTTTGTCCGCCCGAGAGTTCCTTGAAACTGTGACCGGCGATCGGCAGGATTCCAAGCCGTTCCATGTTTTCTTCGGCGAGCCGTTTTTCCGCTTTGTTGTAGAAGGGGGCAAAAATGTGTTTGCCTTGACAGCCGGAAAGTACCGCTTCTCTGACAGAAGCAGGAAAATCCGCTTGTGTTGCAGACTGTTGCGGTAGATATCCGATGTGTGTTTTTTTTCTGTCACAGATCACTTTGCCTTCCATTGGCTTGATAAAGCCGAGGAGTGCTTTCATCATGGTGGATTTCCCCGAGCCGTTCTGTCCCAATACAGAGAGATAATCTCCTTTGTTTAAGGTGAAGGTCAGTCCGGAAACGATAGGACGTCCCTCATAACCGAGGGTGACATTTTCAAAAGAAAGAATAGACATAGTCACTCCTGAGTGAGTGCCGATTTCAGCACTTCGATATTTTGTTGCATCAATGAAATATAACTTGCCGTTTCAAATTCCGCTTTCGTGAGATTGTGGCAAGAATGAAGCAATTTGGCATTCCCACCCAATCTGCTTGCCATGTTTTCCGCATATAGACTGTCGGAACCGTCTACATACAGAATAATTTTGATGTTTTGTGACAGTGCTTCGTTATATAACCGATCAAGAGCGGATAAAGAAGGTTCGATTTCTGTGGAACAGCCTGAGAATGCGGCAAATGCAGTCAGCCCGTAGTCGTGACAAAGGTAACGGAAAGGGAAACGGTCGGCAAAAATCAGCGTTTTCTTTTTTGCAGAACTGCAAAGTGCGGCCATGGCAGTATCGAGCGTCTCCAATTGTTTGATATAGGTCGCCGCATTGTGTTCATAAAGATCTTTATTTTGTTTGTTTTCAGATGAAAGAATTTCGGTAAGAGCAATGACGATCTCTTTTGCGCGTTTGGGAGAAGTCCAGACGTGCTCGTCAAAAGTGTTTTCATCGTGGTTGTGGTCGTGGTCGTGGTCGTGATCATCTTCTGCAATATCGGACTGATTTAACAGTGAAGAAACAAGGGAAATGAGAGAAATATACCTCGTTTCGCTATTTGGCAGTGCTGTACGCAATTCGGAAACGAGCGCAGAATCGTTTTCTCCTCCAATATAAATGAAAAGGTCGGCGTCGGCAAGCTCTGCAAGTTTGGAAGGGGAGAGATCCTTGACTCCAAAGTTATGTGTTTCAGATCCCGGTGGCAGAAGTAGCTCGATCGTCGCGACATCGCCTGCGATATTTCTTAAGAAATCATATTGTGGAAATGCGGTGCAGACGATATATAAACCTTTCTTTTCCTGATTGTTCTCTTTGATTTGCAGGGTGCAGGATGGAAGAAGGATTGGGATCAAAAGAAGGGAGAGGATGCTCAAAATTGTTTTTTTCATATAAACCTCATGTCATGCCTTTATTTTAATGTCGGTGTCGGTGACATAGACATCCATCGGTCAGAGGAAGTGCAACGGTTGTGTTGTGCTTGGAACTGCAAGCGGAACAGATGCCGTAGAGTACCGTGGCAGTGTTGTCTATCACAAAATCGTGTGTCTGTCTGATATGAGAAAGCAGATCGTTACCGAGCGTACATTCAAGATGTACCAGCTTTCCACAGGATGTGCATTTTAAATGAAGATGTCCGGCACAATCTCCGGCAGTGTGATATTGATAAAGCCAACCACGCCCGTTCTTTTTCGGGAATTTTCGAAGTAAGCCTTCTTCCGCAAGTTCGCCTACCAAGCGGTAAACGGTGCTTTTGCCGGGCGTTTTCTCTTTTGTTCCGTTGCAGAGCGTTTCGGCAAGCATATCGGCGGAAAATTGATCGTTCGGATGAGCGCTGAGAAAGGACAGCACTGCTTTCTTTTGTTCTGTGTTGTATCTGCCCATAGTGCGCTCCTTTGAATTTGAGAATTACTCTCAAATTATAGCACGATTTTTCGATTTGTCAAGGGCTAATTTGCTCTTTTTGAAAAGAAATTGTATTGTTACAATAGATGTGAGACTGAAGAAGAAAAAAGAATAGACAAAGTGATCGAGTTCTGTTAAAATAGAATCACCACAACTCCACCAACAGAAAGGACTCGATCACTTCATGAGTAATTATATCACAAATAAACGCTATTGTCCACATGAAATTACAACAAAACTGCATTTTGCAAAAAAATTTTATATCTTAAAAAATGAAATTATTATTTTTAAGACAAAATTATATGTTTTTAAGACAAATAATGCTTATTTTATTTGTGGCTATTGATTTTTTATAAAAAAAACGGTACACTGATTTCACAAAAGTATTTTTTACCAAGGAAGAGTTATGATCATGAAAAACTATGCAAAATTTGAAGAAGTCGGTTTAAGGCAGATCACTCCTGAAGGCTGGCTTCACGATTTTCTCCAGAAACAGGCAGAAGGATTAACAGGACACTTGGAGGTTGCAGGCTATCCCTTTAACTGCGTCGGATGGGATCGCTATGATGTCGATACCACCGACAGAAATGACAATCCGGGTTGGTGGGCATACGAGCAGACCGGCTATTGGTTAGATGGTTTGACACGCCTTGCAGAACTGCTTAACGACCGCAAACTGCGTGCAAAGGCAGAAAAATCCTTCGATTTCACCCTCTCGCACGCCGATCCGGACGGCTATCTCGGTCCTAAATTCTTAAAGAAGTCCGATGGTTGGAACCGTTGGCCACACGTTGTATTTTTTCGAGCATTGATGGCAAAATATTCCGCAACGGGAGATATTTCTCTTGTCGAAGCAGTGCGTCGCCATTATCTCGAACCGGAACAGCGTCACAATAGCGCGCGGGACGTCATGAATGTCGAGATCATGCTTTGGGCTTATATGAAAACAGGCGATGAGAATCTGTTGAAGATGGCAGAAGAAGATTACGCTGTTTACGCTGCCAACTGCAAGGACGATAACTGCCCTCAAGCGCATCTTTCAAATAAAAAAGCATATGCACATGGAGTTACATACAACGAATTCGCCAAGTTGGGCGCCATTCTTTATTCATGCACCGGCAAAAAAGAATATTTGAAACCGGTTATTAAGGCATACAAAAAGATCGACCGTTATCAGATGCTTCCTGATGGGCTCCATTGTTCAAATGAGTTCCTGCTTGACAACAACTACATGCAGTCCCATGAGACTTGCGATATTACCGATTACACGTGGGCGTTGGGGTACCTCCTGATGGCAACCGGCGATGCTGAGTATGCCGACAAGATCGAGCGTTGTATTTTCAATGCCGGCATCGGGGCTGTAGAAGAAAACTTCAAAGCGTTACAGTATCTCTCTTCTGTTAACCAACTCATCCTTGATCGCACCTCCAACCATGCTGACTTCCTACAGGGAGACAAATGGATGTCCTACCGTCCCAACCCCGGCACGGAATGCTGTGCTGGCAATGTCAATCGTTTCTTTCCCAACTACTGTGCCAGAATGTGGATGAAAAAGGGAAAAAACACCATTGTTGCACCTCTGTACGGCGCATCTACACTGACGCTTGGCAAAGGTGCAAGTAAATTGACAATCAAAGAAGATACTTGCTACCCATTTGAAGATACTGTCCGTTTCACTTTCCACACTGCGACAGCGAAAAAGCTGAATTTCATCTTCCGCATTCCCGGTTGGTGTGAAAATGCGACTGTGTTGTTAAACGGCGCATCGGCAGAATATACCGTCAAAAAGGGTTTTGCCACTATCAATAAGGAATTTGTTGAAGGCGACTGCCTGACCATTACCTTCCCTTCGGAGGCAAAACTCAAAACATGGGCGGACGGCTTATATGTCGAAAAAGGTGCACTCCTTTATACCTACGGTATGAAGGGTGACCGACAGATCGACGAAAAGGAGGAGCGCTCCACTAAAGAATTCCCTGCATATAACATCTATCCCGACAAGCCTTGGAATTACGCACTGGTTGCCGACACCGATCTTGAATTTGTCTACACAAGCGCCGGAGATAATCCGTGGTCGATCGAAGGCACGCCATTCTCGATCAAGGTCTCTGCCAGAAGAGTACCTGCATGGAAACTGAAGAAAAAAACGGTCATCCATCCGGTGTATAATCTTTATACTCGCCCATGGAAACGTGAAGAAAAGAAAGGTAACTTCCTTTTTACCCCTCCCTATCCGACAAGAAGAACAATGGAAACCACCGAACTTGGCGAAAAGGAGACTATTACGTTAGTGCCATACGGCTGCGCAAAAGTGCGCGTGACTGTTTTCCCAAAGACAGATAAATAAACATCTCAAAGCAGAGCTGTAATCAAACAGCTCTGCTTTTTGATTTTGTTACATAGGCGGTCAAATACACTTTCGCTCTGAAAAACAGAAACCGTAAACTTTATAAATCATGTACAATCCTTTTAAATGGCTCATTTAATTTGATAAAAACAATTGACCGTTACTAATTTCAATAAAACTGTTGAAAATGTTTGAGAAACGTGATATAATATCAAAATAATGATTGTTATTTGTTGCAGATCGATATGATCAATTCGGACAAGGAGTGGACCTGTATGGAAATCCAGTTGCAAGAATTAATTGAACAAATCAAAAAGAATGGTGTGGAAGTTGCCGAAAATGAAGCGGCATCCATTCTTGAATCCGCCAACAGTGAGGCGGAGCGCATCATTTCGGAAGCGAAAGCGGAGGCGGAACGGATCACTTCGCGAGCAAAAGTGGAAAATGAACGGATAGTGCGCGTCAGTGAAGAAGCAATCCGTCAAGCCGGCAGAAATATTCTTCTTTCTTTCAGGGAGAGTGTTGCGAAAGAACTGGAAGCGGTCATCGGTGAACAGGTGACGGCGTTATATTCTTCCGCAGAAACAGCGGACCTAATCGCAAAGGTTGTTGAGGCTTGTTCGAAAAACGCAGATGTCGACGATATTACCGTGCTGTTGGGCGAAAAGGATTCAGCAGCCCTTGAAGAAGCAGTGCTTGCTGCGTTTAAAGCACACATGTTAAACGGTGTAACTTTGAAATCAAACGATCAGTTTGACGGTGGTTTCCGTGTTTCTGTCAATAACGGTCGTGCTTACTATGACTATTCCGTAGAAGCGGTGACTGAAATGCTTTCCGCTTATCTTACACCGAAGATGGTCGCGTTGTTAAAAGAGGCTGAGAAAGAATGAGCCAGTATTATTTGATGGCGCAACTTCCTTGTTTAGATGTCATAAACGATGCCATGCCCTTGCCGATTACTGAGGAACAATTTGGACGGCTTTGCGCACAATTTGCTCCCGGCAAAATGGTAAAGCGCGTTTCCGCACTATCACTTGTTCCGGAAGCAGACGAATCGTCATTTGGGGTGCGGTTGGTGGATGATTGGTATAAAGCGGAACGGCAACTTCGTTTGGCACTTGCGGTCGCCAGGGCCAAAAAAATGAATAAAGAGATCGATATTTCCAACGAGCCCGTTTCCTCTTTTTATACAAATGCGGCAAACACCGCCGTGGCAATGACCGATCCTATGGAAGCAGAGCGCTTTTTGAACGCTTTTCGCTTGTCGATGTTGGAAATGCTTCGTCCGACGGACTCTTTTTCTGACGCAGCGGTTTACTACTATGCACTAAGACTAAAACTTCTTTCGAGAATGCACCAATTTGATGAAGTGCGCGGACAGGAAAATTATCGAAATATTTATGCCTCCATTATGCGTGGAGGAGAGCAGGAGACGGAATAATGGCAGAAAATATTGAAGTAAAAACGATCGGTAAGGTCGTTGCGATCAATGGAAATATGGTTTCTGTTGAATTTGAAGGCAATGTTTCAATGAACGAGATCTGTTATGTGAAGGTCGGAGATGCTTCATTGAAAAGCGAGATCATTCGTATCAGAGGAAATGTTGCCCAGATACAGGTTTATGAAATGACCGGCGGTATCAAATGCGGTGATGAGGTGGATTTTACGGGCGAAATGCTGTCCGTAGAGCTTGGTCCCGGACTTTTGGGACAGATTTACGATGGATTGCAGAACCCACTTCCCCTTCTTGCAGAGCGAGCAGGGTGGTTTTTGAAGCGCGGTATTTATGTTGATGCTTTGAACGATGAAAAGAAGTGGACTTTTACGCCTGTTGCCAAACCCGGGGATGTTCTTCGCGCGGGTGAATATTTCGGAACGGTTCCGGAAGGCGCGTTTGTGCACAAAATTTTTCTCCCATTCTATCTTTTGGGTAGTTATACTGTTAAGTCTGTGGCAGAGCAGGGGGAATATACTATCAACGATCCCGTTGCTGTTGTTACAGACGAGCGCGGAAAGGAAATTCCGCTGACGATGACTTTCAAATGGCCTGTTAAGCGTGCCATCAAATGTTACAGTGAGCGACTTGCACCGGTTGAAACGATGGAGACGAAAGTTCGACTGATCGATACCTTTTTCCCGGTTGCAAAGGGCGGCACGTATTGCATTCCCGGTCCGTTCGGTGCAGGAAAAACAGTACTTCAGCATACAACCTCAAAATATGCCGATGTCGATATTGTGATCATTGCCGCATGTGGAGAGCGTGCGGGTGAGGTCGTGGAGACTCTGACGGAATTCCCGGAACTTGTTGACCCCAAAACAGGCAGATCACTGATGGAACGTACCATTATTATCTGTAATACCTCTTCTATGCCGGTTGCCAGCCGTGAAGCATCAGTTTACACATCGGTAACGTTGGCGGAATATTACCGTCAGATGGGGCTTCACGTGCTTCTTCTTGCCGATTCGACTTCTCGTTGGGCACAGGCACTCCGTGAAATGTCCGGTAGACTTGAAGAAATTCCGGGCGAGGAAGCTTTCCCGGCATATTTGGAATCCTATATTGCCGCGTTCTATGAGCGCGCGGGATATGTGCGCTTGCCCGACAACAGCACAGGCTCGGTCACGATCGGCGGCACAGTTTCCCCTGCGGGTGGTAACTTTGAAGAGCCGGTCACACAGGCGACCTTGAAGGTCGTCGGCGCGTTCCACGGACTTTCAAGGGATCGTTCTGATGCCCGAAAATATCCTGCGATCGACCCGCTCATCTCTTGGTCGAAATACAAGAGCGTAATTGATGACGATAAATTGGCGTTCTTGAAGAATATTCTTTTGCATGGCGATGAGATCGGTACGATGATGAAGGTCGTTGGTGAAGAAGGCACGAGCCTTGAAGATTATGTGACGTATTTGAAAGAAGAAATGTTGGATGCCGTATATCTTCAGCAGAACTCTTTTGATCTGACGGAGGCGAACTGTGGCATCGAACGTCAGCATTATGTTTCCGATAAACTGGTCAAGGTGCTCGGTTCGGATTATGCGTTGAGTGGGAAGGACGAAGCACGTTCCTTTTTCAATAGGATGCGTCAAAAATTTATCGATCTGAATTATACCGAGTTCAAGAGTGCTGAATTTTTTGCGGCTGAAGCGGAGATCGACAAGCAATATGCGAAAGGTGAAGGAAAACTCAGCTGTGTGGCAGAGAAATTATTTAAAGGCGGTGAACAGACATGAATAAAGTTTTCAATCATATCGATTCGATAACAGGTAATGTGATCACCGTGCGCGCCAAGGGGGTTAGATATAACGATTTGGCGCAGATCACGACGCGCTTCGGAAAATCTTTGGCACAGATCAATAAGATTGACGGAGATGTTGTTTCACTTCAGGTGTTTGCCGGCGGTCAGGGTGTTTCCACAGGTGATGAAGTACGTTTTTTGGGACATGAAATGCGCGTATCTTTTAGCGACGACCTGCTCGGACGGATCTTCAACGGTTCAGGTGAGCCGAGAGACAAAGGTCCTGCGTTGACCGAAAATATGAAGCCGATCGGGGGACCGTCTGTCAATCCGACCAAGCGTATTTTAGCAAATCGGATGCTCAGAACAAATATCCCGATGATCGACATGTTTAATACCTTGGTTGTTTCTCAGAAATTGCCGATCTTTTCGATTTCCGGCGAACCATACAACCAACTGCTGGCGCGTATCGCGCTACAGGCGGAGGCAGATGTTATCGTGCTCGGCGGCATGGGACTAAAATATGATGACTTTCTTTATTTCAAAGAAACACTTGCAAATGGCGGAGCACTGGGAAGAACGGTGATGTTCATTCATACTGCATCCGATCCGACGGTTGAGTGCATGATGATTCCGGATATGGCGCTCGCCGTTGCAGAACAATTCGCACTGCAGAACAAGGACGTATTGGTGCTTTTGACAGATATGACCAACTATGCCGACGCGATGAAAGAGATCGCTATAACGCAAGAGCAAGTGCCTTCGAACCGCGGTTATCCCGGTGACCTTTATTCGCAACTTGCCGCGCGCTACGAAAAAGCGGTCGACTTTGCGGATTCCGGTTCTGTCACGGTTTTGGGCGTGACAACGATGCCGGGCGACGATGTCACGCATCCCGTTCCCGACAATACCGGATATATCACAGAAGGACAGTATTATCTCAAAGGCGGACGCATCGAACCGTTTGGCTCTCTTTCGAGATTAAAACAGAATGTCAACAACAAGACCAGAAAAGACCACCGTGCGCTAATGGATGGTATGATCAGAATGTATTCATCCTACAAGGACACTCTTGAGAAGAAGAATATGGGCTTTTCCATGAGTCGTTGGGATGAAAAATTGTTGAAATACGGTGAACTTTTCGAAGAGAAACTGATGGATCTTTCTGTCAATCTTTCTCTTGAGGAGGCGTTGGATCTTGGTTGGGAGATCCTTGCTGCATGCTTCGAAAAAGAAGAGACAGGTCTAAAAACGGAACTGGTCGATGAATTCTGGCCCAAAGCATAAAGGAGGGCGGAAGCATTGGCAAAGATCAGATTAACCAAAAATGAATTAAAGGTACAAAAGGATGCTTTAAAAATGTATCGGCGATATTTGCCGACCTTGACACTCAAAAAGCAACAACTTCAGGCGGAGATCCGTGCGATCGAAGCAGATGCCAAAGCGGTACGGGCAGAGAAAAATGCCCTTGAAACGGCATTTCGCAGTTGGATCGCCGTCTTCAGTGAAGAAGGTGTGTTTCCCGACGGAATCATCACCGTTAGGAATATAAGGAAGGGAATTGCAAATATCGCGGGCGTTGCCATACCGACTTATGAAGGTGCGGATTTTTCACGTAGTGATTATGATCTTTATCATACGCCGCTGTGGGTGGATCTTGCTGCCGATCATATGGAGAAAGCGATAGAATTGGACTTAAAGGCGGCGGTTCTGGACGAGCAGGTGCGGCTATTGCAAAAAGAATTGCTTTCCACCACACAGCGCGTGAATCTTTTTGAAAAGGTCAAAATTCCGCAGACAAAGGAAAATATTAAGAAAATCTCGATCTATATGGCAGATCAACAGGTCAATGCTGTGGTACGTTCGAAGATCTCCAAAAAAAAGATCGCACAGCAAAACGCAGTTGCCGACGGAAAGGAGGTCGCTTCGTTATGATCGTGCCGATGAAAAAAGTTTCTGTTGTTGTTATGGACAGCGATAAGAAGCAAGTATTAAAAACATTACGCAAGCTTGGTGTGTTGCATATTGAGACGATGATGGGAAGCGGTGAGCGGTTGGCAAGGCTGAACGAGCAGGTCGGATCGCTTGAAAATGCTATCGGTATCATTGAAGGTCGGTCATTAAAGAATGCCGTTCAAAAAAAGGTCTCGACAGAAGAGACGCTCATATTGCCCAAAAAAATTGCGGAATACACCGAGGAGCGTGCGACCTTATTCACGACTTTAAATTTCAAAAAAGAGGAGCTCGAACGTCTCAAAGGTTGGGGAACGCTTGATCCGGCTGAATTGAACGGACTTGCCGAAAAGGGTGTTATCCTTTCGCTTTACGAAATGCCGCAGGGAGAATATGCAAGACTTTCTGAAACGGCAACCACTGTGGTGTTTGAAAAAAACAAGGATTGCGTGCGATTACTGCTCGTTGGAATGCCGAAAGACACCGATCTTGCTTCCTTTGAAAAATATCGCGTAAAACTTCCGTCCTGTTCAACAGATGAACTGGCGGCAGAAGTTTTGGCAATAGAAGAACGGATCAAAAAGCTTGATGCGGCACTGGACGAAGCGATTTGCTACGTTGATAGCATGAGGGCTGCCGTCGCGGCTCTTCAAAAAGAGATCGAATTTGAGATCTACTTCAGCGGCATGCCCGAAGAAACGCTTTCTGAAGGCTGTACAAACACCTTCCGTGTTGCCTATTTTGTGGGTTATTTGCCAACTAAAGAACTGGATAAGATCAAGATTGCGGCAAAAGAAAATGCGTGGGGCATTCTTGTGGAAGATCCAACACCCGATGATCCCGTTCCGACTCAACTGCAAAACAACAAGTTTGTCAGTCTCGTCTATCCGCTCACCGACTTTTTGGGTACGGTCCCCGGGTATTTTGAGTATGACATCTCCGCGTGGTTCTTAGGCTTTATTTTGATCTTTTTTGGGATCATCTTCGGAGACGGCGGATACGGATTGATTGTTTGCGGGATCGTGGCAGTGCCGATCATCCGTGCACTTGTTAAGAAGGAATCGGTCGAACCGACCTTCCTGCTCATCGGGTTGATGGGCGTGGCAACGATTCTGTGGGGACTACTCACTTGCACGTGGTTTGGCATTGCACCGGAATATCTTCCGAAATGCTTGCAGGCACTTTCAATTCCTGTTATATCGAATGTCTATGCCGATAAACTCTGGTATCTGCCGTGGAGCGGAGACGCAGGATTGACCACCTCGCAAAATGTGCAGATCGTTTGTTTCACGTTGGCACTCATTCAACTTTCCTGTGCACATCTTTTGAGTATGATACGCCACCGCAAATCATTGAAGTGTCTTGCTGATGTCGGCGCAATCATGCAACTACTCGGCATATTCTATGTGGTGCTTTCGTTGGTCGTCAATGCCTCTGTCTTTCCACTGGGATTGTCGGTTTTCGGAATACCGATCAGTTATATTGTCATTGCATTGATAGCGGTCGGATTTCTCATCAATTTTTCCTTTGCAAACTATGAAGGAAATTTGATCAAGTCGATCGTCAGCAACCTCAAAAACATTGTGTCCGCACTTCTCGGCGTTGTCAATTTTTTCTCCGATATCGTTTCCTATATCCGTCTTTGGGCGGTGGGACTCGCGGGAGCGGCGATTTCTGCCACGGTCAATGAACTTGCGGGACCAATGCTCGGCAATTTTGTTTTTATGATCTTCGCGATCATTATTTTGGTGTTCGGACATGGACTCAATATGATTTTGAACGTTCTCTCCGTGGTCGTACACGGTGTGAGACTGAACACCCTCGAATTCTCCACACATCTTGATATGTCGTGGAGCGGTCGAAAATATCAGCCGTTTAAAGAATGAAAACAGATATCTGTAAAACTATTTCTAAAGGAGTATTATTATGAATTACGGACTTATCGGAGCAGCACTGACGCTAGGCCTTCCGGCCATCGGCTCATGTATCGGCATTGGAAATGCAGGACTTACTGCAATCGGCGCTTGGAAAAAGTGCTATCTTAACAACAAACCCGCTCCCTTTATTCTCACTGTCTTTGCCGGCGCTCCGCTGACGCAGACCATCTACGGCTTTTTGTTGATGCAACAGATGAAGGGTTCTTCTGCAGATCCGATCTTCTTATTATTCGTCGGACTTTTGGCGAGTATTGCAATGTTCCTCTCCGCTGTTGTACAGGGGAAAGCAGGCGCGGCAGGTGCAGACGCACTTGCAGAAACAGGGAAGGGTTTCTCACAATATATCATGGTCGTTGGACTTTGCGAAACGGTTGCACTGTTCTCGTTGGTTTTCGGCATGGTTGCAATTGGGTAGATTTTCAATGAATAAAATGAAGCTGTAAAGAGTTTACTAAAAAAGAAGACTATGATAATCCAACTGGGGATGACATAGTCTTCTTTTTGTGGTAGTTTGCACGACGATATGGGAGGGGGAATAAGAAATTTTCTTTATCCGATCGCCATCAAAGAAATTCAGGCAAACTGGCTGTAATACAACGCGGAATATGCACCTTTCTTTTCAAGCAACTGCTTATGGCTACCTTGCTCGATGATATTTCCGTTTTCCATGAACAGAATGATATCGGCGTCACGAATTGTGGACAAACGATGTGCGATAACAAAGCTTGTTCTGCCGCTCATGAGTTTTTTCATTGCCTTGCTGATCTCGACCTCGGTGCGCGTATCAACGCTGGAGGTCGCTTCGTCGAGGATAATGACGGGCGGATTACATAGGAACACACGCGCGATGGTGATGAGTTGGCGCTGTCCGACCGAAAGATTTCCTGCTTCATTGTCAAGAATGGTGTCATATCCATGCGGCATGGTGCGGATAAAGTAATCCACTTTTGCCGCTTTTGCCGCCGCCTTAATCTCCTCCATCGTGGCATCGGGCTTACCGTAAGCAATATTTTCGGCAATCGTGCCGCCAAAAAGCCAAGTATCCTGCAACACCATGCCGAAATTATGGCGTAGGTCTTTTCTTGTAAGATCGGTCGTAGGCACACCATCGATCGTGATTTCTCCGCCGCTTACTTCATAGAAGCGCATAAGCAGGTTGATGAGTGTAGTTTTTCCTGCGCCTGTTGAGCCGACTACGGCAATTTTTTGTCCCGGCTGTGCCTTAAAACTGATATCTTTCATTAGAATCTTATCGGGCGTATAGCCAAAGTTGATATGCTCAAACGCGATTTCACCTTTAGCGTTTTCAAGCTTTACAGGTGTGGCTGTATCCTTTACTTCTTCCGTGGCGTCAAGGAAGTTGAAGGTGCGCTCAGCAGAGGCAAGTGCAGACTGCAGGGAGTTGATCATATAAGATGTTTCGGTCAAAGGCTCTGCCGCCATATTGATATATTGGAAAAAAGCCTGTACGATACCGATCGTCATCTTGCCCTGTATCATCCACGAACAAGCAAGAAGCATGATTGCCGCCTGCGACAAACGGGAAAGAAATCGAATCAAGGGATTGACACAGTTGAGCAGAAAATCCGTTTTTTTAGTTGCTGTACGGAGTGCATCAACTGCTTCAGTTACCGTTTCAATACTTTCTTTTTCGTGGTTATACGCACGGATGACATCTCGCCCTGTGTAATATTCCTCTGTGATACCCGTAAGATAGGCAAGTCCCTCCTGGCGCGCCGCCGAGCATTCAAGATTTTTCTTTGAGATCAAGTTTGTAACAATAAGACTAATAATAGTAAAGGCAAGGAACATCAGTGTCAAAATCCAACTGTAATAGAACATAAATGCCAGTGCGCCGATCAGTGTTCCTATGGAGGTTATGAGTTTGAGCAGTCCTGTCTGCAATGTTTCGGACACTTTATCAAGATCGCTCGTGACGCGGCTGAGGATCTCACCCGGCTTGTTGCCGTCAAAAAAGTGTAAAGGCAATTTGTTCAGTTTATGGCTGATCTGCTTTCGGAGTGTCAAAATCAGATTTTCTGCCACATTTGCCATAAGATATCCTTGAAAATGATAAAATATGCCTGTCAGCGCATACATAACGCAAATCGAAAGCATCGGAGCGCCGAGCGTTTCCCATTCCATTTTGAATTTTGTGCCGTTTTCTACACATTCACGAATGGTCGAGAGCAATTTGTCGATAACGCCTGCACTGTAATACGGTGTGAATATGTTCAAGAAAACATAAAAACAAATACAGATCCCGACAATGATCAAACGACTCCGTTGATTTTTCAGTTGTCCGAATAGGCGTTTGGCTGTTGCTCCAACATTTTCCGGGATTTCTTTGTCAAATTCGACATTCTTTTTCTCACTCATTTTCGTCTGCCTCCTTTGTCTGAGATTCGTAAATTTCTCTGTAAACATCACAGTTTTGAAGTAGCTCTTCGTGCTTTCCCATGCCGCATGGTTCACCCTCATAAAGAACGATGATATTGTCAGCGTGCAGGATCGTACTGATCCGCTGTGCGATGATCACAACTGCCGCGTTTTTTGTTTCGGATACTAAAGCCTTGCGGAGAGCCGCGTCTGTTTTGAAGTCAAGCGCCGAAAAACTGTCGTCGAATATGTACAGTTCCGGCTTTTTGACTACCGCTCGTGCGATGGAGAGACGTTGTCTTTGACCGCCCGAAAAGTTCGTTCCGCCTTGCGCCACAAATGAATTTAATTTGTCGGGAAGTGCGTTTACAAAATCAGTTGCCTGTGCGATCTCAAGTGCATGCCAAAGCTCCTCATCGGTCGCATCGGGATTGCCGTATCGCAGATTTTCCGCGATCGTACCAGAAAAGAGCCATGCGCGCTGTTGAACAAAAGACAGATGCTCACGAAGTTGATGCTGGGGCATTTCGCGGATATCTGTGCCTTCAAGAAGTATATTTCCGTCCGTGACCTCATTAAAACGCATCATTAGCGAAGCGACCGTCGATTTGCCGCTTCCTGTACCGCCGATAATGGCGGTTGTTTCACCGCGACGGCAATCAAAATTCAGATTTTTCAAGGTGTATTCATCCGCATCGGCGAAGCGGAAAGAAACATTTTGAAATGACATAACATTTTCTCGGTTTTCCGTTACATTAACGCGCTCTTCGGTTTGATTTGTGATGGTCGGTGAAAAATCAAGAATCTCGCCGATACGATTACAGCATTCAAGCGCACGGGGTAGAGTCAAAATCACGATCTGCGCCATCATCAAAAAGAAGAGTGAGAGTGCGGCATATTCGATGATTGCCGTGATATCTCCGATCTCAAAATATCCTGCGGTAATGCGTGAGCCGCTGAGCAGATACACAATTATTACAAAAATATTTACCACACAAAAGGAAACGCTGTCAAGAACAGCAAAACGCTTGTTTACTTTGATTGCCGTCCCCGCATAACTTTGGAATTCTCTATTTAGGCGCGCCTCTTCCTTCTCTTCTTTGTTAAAGGCGCGAATGACACGCACACCGGTGATGTTTTCAAGAAGGACTTTGCTCATACGGTCAAGTTTCATTTGGAGTTTTTTGAACATTGGGGTGGTCGAATACATGATCAATCCGCCGAAAACGGAGAGTGCAGTCAAAATACCGAGTAGGATCAGACCGAGTAGCCAATCGAGACGGAAGGAAAAAACGAGTGACACGATAAAGATGAACGGAACGGGGAAGAGCATTTGAAAACAACTGCCGAGCGCAAATTGGATATTGGTGATATCCGATACTGTTCTCGTTGTAACGGAAGCCGTGCCGAAATTACGAAAATCTGCAACTGACAGCGTCATTGACTTTTTATAAAGTGCTTTGCGCATATCTGCACCGACTTTTGATGTAAGATCCGCGCAAACATACGAGCCTGCGATCATCGCTGTGCCCGAAACGACGGCGGCAACGACCATTTTGATGCAGGTGGAAAGAAGCATTGAAAAATCAGCTCCTTCAAGTGTTGCTATATTCAACATTTCCGCGGCATAGGTTGGGATGATGAGCGCACCCAAAACATCGACGAACGCAAGTGCGATCGTCAAAAAACAAAGCCAGAGGTGCGGTTTCAAAAAGCGCAAAATAACTTTCATATCAATATTAGTACTCCTTTATTTATAGATTTTTATAGACAATGCCCTTTCGTTCAGAACATTTTTGATCACAACGTCAACGATCAGCACAATTGCTTGCCCGGAATGCCTTGTGGAATAGAAATAAGCCGATATACAAAGGCTATTTTATCATGTTCTCAACGCTGTGACGAAGTGCCTCGACGTACCGTTCTGTAAATGACAGCATTTGTTCGCATTCCTTTTCATCTAACACCGAAAAACTATTGTCTTCTTCCTGCATAAGCGGCAGGATCACATCGGCTACCAAACGCTCACCGTTTGGCGTTAGATGAAGCAGTTTGTTCTTTTTGTTTCCGGTGACGGGTTCAAGGCGAATTATTCCGCGTTTTTCCATATCTTTTAAAGCGGAATTGAGTGTCTGTGGTGCAAACGACCAATCTCGGCACAGATCACGTTGCGTGAACGAGCTGTTGTGCTCGGAAATGCTATAGAGTATCCAAAACGCCGTGTCGGAAAGTTCGGTGCTCTTGGCGTAATTGTGGTAAATGATATCCATTTCTTTGTAGATCTGATTAAATCGTATGAGTTTATTTTTTATTTTCATTTTTAACCTCTTTTTATCCGAAAACGGATAATATTATACTCCGAGTTCGGATAATTGTCAAGGGTTTTGAGAAAAAAGATCAGAAAAGTTGTTTAGATCATTTATCTTACCATTTGACAGACTAAAATGCAATTTTGCAACCACTGCTTTTGAAAATGAATTTTATTTTGACAAATTACATGAACTTTTCACGGAATTTAGGAAAAGAATCCTCGGTTTTTTCGCCATTGACAAGCCGAGAAAATTGTGGTAAAATAAAAACACCTATTCGGCGCAGTAGGATAGTATAAAAAGAAACGGAGAATGATTATGGCTACCTTTCTACAGGAAACCTCACATACCTTTAACGAATATTTGTTGATTCCGGGATACTCGTCCAGTGAGTGCATGCCTGCTAACGTAAGTTTGAAGACCCCACTGGTTAAGTATCGTCGTGGTGAGCGATCGACGATTGAAATGAACATCCCCATGGTTTCTGCCATCATGCAGTCGGTGTCCGGCGATCGTTTGGCAGTAGCGCTGGCGACCGAGGGTGGCGTTTCTTTTATATATGGTTCTCAATCGATTGAGGACGAGGCGGCTATGGTTAAGCGTGCTAAGGATCACAAAGCAGGTTTTGTCATTAGTGATTCTAATATTAAGCCCGACGCAACGCTTGCGGAAGTGATTGCTCTAAAGGAACGGACCGGTCATTCCACTATGGCAGTGACCGAGGACGGAACTGCACATGGCAAGCTGTTGGGCATTGTTACCGGCAGAGATTATCGTGTTAGTCGCATGGATTCCGCAACGAAGGTTGCGGAGTTTATGACACCATACACAAAGTTGATTACGGCATCGGAAGGTACCAGTTTGAAAGAGGCGAACGACATTATTTGGGATCACAAACTCAACTCATTGCCGATTGTGGATTCGAACGGTCATCTTTGCTATTTCGTGTTCCGCAAGGACTATGACACGCACAAAGCAAATCCTAACGAATTGTTAGATTCCTCCAAAAGGTATGTTGTGGGGGCCGGTATCAACACGCGTGACTATGCTGAACGCGTTCCTGCGTTGTTGGAAGCAGGAGCGGATGTACTTTGTATCGATTCTTCAGAAGGCTTTTCAGAATGGCAGAAGCGCACTATTGGTTGGATTCGCGCCCAATATGGTGATACAGTTAAGGTGGGTGCAGGTAATGTGGTTGATGCGGCAGGCTTTCGTTTCTTGGCAGATTGCGGTGCGGATTTTATCAAGGTGGGAATTGGCGGCGGCTCTATTTGTATTACACGTGAGACAAAGGGCATCGGTCGCGGGCAGGCCACAGCACTGATTGATGTTTGCCGCGCAAGAGATGAGTATTTTGAACAAACGGGTGTGTATATTCCTATATGCTCCGACGGTGGTATCGTATACGACCATCATATCACATTGGCATTGGCAATGGGAGCGGATTTTGTCATGCTGGGGCGTTATTTTGCTCGTTTTGACGAAAGTCCGTCTGAAAAGGTCAGTATTGGCGGCACTTATTATAAAGAGTATTGGGGCGAAGGATCGGCACGCGCACGGAACTGGCAACGCTATGATTTAGGCGGCGATCGCAAATTATCCTTTGAGGAAGGTGTGGACTCTTATGTTCCTTACGCCGGCTCACTGAAGGACAATGTGGCGATGTCGCTGGCAAAGGTAAAGTCAACTATGTGCAACTGTGGCGCCTTAACAATTCCCGAATTACAGGAAAAGGCGGTATTAACGCTGGTTTCCGCTACCAGTATTGTCGAGGGCGGTGCACACGACGTGTTACAAAAGGAAAAGAGTAGCACAGTGAAATAAAACAACCAATCAACAAAAGTGGCTTTGCTTGTAGATACAGGCAAAGCTGTTTTTTGTCTTACTCCGTATCTTTATATTATACATTTTCACAATACGTACCGTTATCCAAAACGTTTGAATTGCATGACGCTGTGCAGGTATATTACTCCGACAAATAGTCGGGCGATATATTCAGTATCTCACAGATGCGGAGAAGTGTTACGCAATCCGGTAGATTTCATGACAGTATCCTTACTATTTAACATGATGCGATTGTACAATAATAAAATTTGAATGTCAACAGGATCATCGAATTAAATTCAAACGCAAAAAAATATAGGTGACACTACAATTTTTTCTTGACATTTATTGCATTCTTGTATATAATAAGAGCATATTATACAAAGAGACAGGAGGAGCGGTTTGCTTTATGGACGCGGACAATAGCAGTTCCGGCTGTGTTCCCATACGAATCATACTGACGAATCACCTGAAAGAATAAAGACATCTCCCGTGTGCCGAATTTCGGCACACGGGCGGTGTCTTTCGTTTTCTATCGGAATATTTTTAATGAGGTTATATGAGCATGGATTACTTATTACTTTTATTGTTACAGGTTGTTCTGATCGCACTCAATGCGATCTTTGCAGGCGCTGAGATCGCCGTTCTTTCCATCAATGAAACCAAACTTGAAAAAATGGCAAGTGAAGGAAACGGCAGAGCAAAGCGGTTGTTCAGATTGGTCAAAGAACCGGCAAAGTTTCTTGCCACGATTCAGGTTGCCATCACTCTTTCAGGATTTTTAGGTTCTGCTTTTGCCGCAGACAATTTTTCAGAGCCGCTTGTTAAACTGGTCAAAAGTTGGGGCATTCCTTTTTCCGATGCCACGCTGGATACCATTGCCGTTGTACTGATCACCATAATCCTTTCTTATTTCACCCTGATTTTCGGCGAACTTGTTCCTAAACGGTTGGCGATGAAAAAATCCGAATCGATTGCTATGGGCATTTCGGGATTGGTCAGTGGTATTTACTTTTTATTTAAGCCGATCGTTTGGCTATTGTCTCTCTCCACGAATGCGGTACTGCGGCTTTTTGGCGTTGACCCCAATGAAACGGAGGAAGATGTCAGTGAGGAAGAAATCAGAATGTTGGTGGATGCCGGCAGTGAGCAGGGCGCTATCGACCATCAGGAGAAGGAATTCATTCAGAACGTATTTGAATTCAACGATATTACCGCAGGTAATATTGTCAAACATCGTACCGATGTCACGATTCTTTGGACGGAAGACGATGATGCAACATGGAATGAGACCATTTTGACAAGCAGATACACCCGTTATCCTGTCTGTGGAGAAACGGCAGACAATGTTTTGGGTGTTTTAAATGCCAAAGACTATTTTGCTCTACAAGATAAAACAAGGGAGAATGTTCTCACAAACGCTGTTCACCCGGCCTATTTTGTACCGGAGAGCATTAAAGCGGATGTTCTCTTCCGCAATATGAGGGAAACGCACAATTCACTTGCCGTTGTGGTCGATGAATACGGCGGTATGGAGGGCATCGTTACCCTGTATGACCTGATTGAAGAACTGGTCGGAGAGCTGAACAAAAAAGAGTCCACTATGCAGAACGGAGAGACAGTCATTGAAAAAATGACAAACGGCAGTTTCAAACTTTACGGCAATGTCGCTCTGCGTGATTTAGAGGATGAGACTGGATTGAAGCTTGTAACAGAAGAGTTCGATACCTTCACCGGAATGATCTTCGATGCTTTGGGAATCATTCCGAGCGACGGATTATGCGACATCAAGTTGTCTTTATCGAATATGGATGTGGTGGTAAATTGCATCGAAGAGCATCGGATCAAAGAAGCGACGGTGACCGTGAAGCCTGCGGTTCATCTTGAAGATATGGTGTCAACAAATGAAAAAGATCGAACTTGATGCGATGGTTTCACTGTTTCTGCGCTATTGACGGCTTTGAAAAATGTTTTTTGTTTTATGTATATACAAGATCCCTCTAAACCCTTGTTAGATCAAGGATTTATGGGGGCGCTGTTGTGCAGACAGAGAAAGGAGCAGAGATCCGGCTTTGAATGTTTAAATATGGAAAAACATCGAGCGTTCATTGCTTTCGCTATGAACGCTCGTCAATGTGTCACATTGTTTTACGAATTCTATAATCCCTATACCACTGTGGTAGTATTATAGTTGAAATTACAAGACTTGAGACTGTGTGACGCTACCGCCGAAAATATCTGTGACCGTCAGCTTCACGCTTGTTGCATTTTTGATTTCTTCCACAAGAATGAAGCGAACCTCCGGACGTGTCTTTTCTTCGCATGCAAGAAGGGTACCGTTTTTGTCAAATACTTCGATCTTTGCAGACAGTTGAGGCGCAGAATCTTTTTCAAGCCGCCACTCGACGCTTAGACCCGTGCCGCTCTCTTCCGCTTCCATGTTGGCAAGGGAGATGGTTGGCAGGGAAGGGGTTTGCGGCTGATGAATGGTAAATTTGTCTTTTTTGATTGCCGCTTTTTCGTATGCTGCCTGATCAGCAACAGGACCGCCGCCGACGCCCCAGAAATGATCCTCCGTTGCGCCAAAGGAATGTCCTCCCGCTTTATTGTCGGCACCGCCGTTTCCGTAACTGATGGTGGCAGTGTCAATAGATTTCCATGTGCCGTCTGCGTATTCACAAACATACATATTTTTGATGTTGAATTCTCTTTCGGTATACTGGTTGACGCCGCCGATGTAATTCTCTTGGAAGAGAGACATACCGCCTCGGATGGCAGATTTTACAAGGTGGGTATTGAAGTAGGAAATGAGGTCCCATTTACCGCTTTTGAGATCACAGACCCACTGACCAACAAAGGTCTTTCCTGTTTCAAGATCCTCCCATGCGTGCAGTGCCATACGATACCAATGATCGGTTTCCCAATTGTAGGTGCGGATGCAATTCGTTCCTTCTCCTTCGCCGCCGAAATTGCTTTCAATGCCTTTCGGGTAGACACGGCTGGCGCGCAGGATCGTATGCTCTTCGCCGTGAGTCATTTCCCAAAATGCCATAATGGCTTTTCTGCCATCGTCTCGTAACTGAAGTCCGGCATAAGCTCCGCCGCCTGTGATGTCGGGATATAATTCTTTCGTTTCATTTGAAAAATAAAGCCCGAAATTACACAGCGCCCAATAGGTGTGAATGGGGGTTTTGGTTGCTTTGAAATCAATGATATAACTTTTGAACACTCTGCTCGTTGCCGAAAGATCAGGGTCAGAGTAGATGTTATATGCCATGCGGTCATCAAAATTGTTCATAGTATTGTTTCCTTTCAAATAAACTGTTCGGCAAATGCCTATACCATGATTATACAACACCTGAAGATTCTGTCAACTGTTTTATAAAAACTTTTTGAAATTTTTTGAGAAAACAGACTTCAACGATCAATCGTTATTTATTTTTTCGTTTATGCGGCGCAACTCTTCAGCTGCTTTGGCGGCACTTTCCGACTGTCTGTGCGCCTCATATTCCATATTACGACGGTGATATTCCTCTTTGCGCGCTCGCTCTTCTCTGTCTAACTTATCTTGAAATGCTTTTTGGGCGCGATCATGTGCCTCTGCCCGCATACGAGCGTTGTTTCGTTCGTCACCTTCTTGTTTGTCCATCAAACGGTTATATGCTTCCTTGAAAGAGTCAACTGTTTGGCTTTCAAAGCAATTGGCAATGTACTCTAACGCAGACTTGTTATGATGTTTTTTCGGAATATCATAAGTATTTACAATTTGCTCAAAGAGCGCTCTACATTTTTGAATTTTTGTAAGGACGGACGCCATTTCTTTTTCAAAAGTAGCGTGGTCTGCAGGAAAGGAGTTCAGTGTGGCTTTGGCAGTGGCAACAGTAGCTTGATATTCAGAAAAATTACTTTCCATTTCTCGTTTTTTTGCATCCAATAACTCAGTTGCCTGAAGGGCAGCTTTCTTTTTTTTACGTGTTTTGGATCTTATGCACCATACAGACAGGAAAACAGGCGGGTCGCATTGATACCGATGATCCAATCAGCTTTTGCCCGGCATAGTGCGGACGCATAAAGCGGGTCATAGTCCCGCCCGTCTTTGAGATTGTCAAAACCGCTTCGGATTGCGTTGTCCTCCATAGAGGAAATCCAAAGGCGGCGCATGGGTTTGTTGCACCCGGCAACTTCATAGACAAAACGGAAAATGAGTTCTCCCTCGCGTCCTGCGTCGCAGGCATTGATAACTTCTGTCACGTCTGGTCGGTGCATAAGCTCCTTTAGGATTTTGAATTGCTTTCCCTTATCGGCTGCAA
>CAZUWA010000008.1:0-48829 GCA_964623895.1 uncultured Lachnospiraceae bacterium
CACCGTCCCGTCTGCTCGCAAATATTTTTCGGCTTCTGTCTGCGTTTGGAAACGATAGTATCCATCATCCAGTTTGATCGGAATCCACGTTTCGGTATAACTGCTCGGAGCGCTCGTCAATCTTGTGGGGACTGTTTGCTCCGCACTCTGCCCGACTGTCAGGTGAGAATGCGTTTCAATATTTTCGAAAGTAAAGTTCCCTACATCCGGTGAAACATTTCCCAAAACGATCCACGCATGTTCATCAATAGCCGAACTGCTACTTAACGTCAAGGTGCAGTCGGTGACATTCAAGTGTAAGAATCCTCCTCCGGTGTTCGAATAAAAGAGATAAGAATCACAAGAACTGTTTTCAAGGATCGGTGCCCAAAAACATTCCGTAGAAGGTTCCTCTGCCAGATAGGACACCGCTGACACAGTACCGTTGGTTTCTGCCTTCAGACAGATATTTGAATTCTCATAGGAACGGATCACATACTCTCCGTATCCTGTCAGATATTCTTCAAAGATCCACCGATAAGGCGTGGTACCTGCGGTAGGAATATTGTTCTCATCCAAAGAGAGATAGTGGGTGATACCGTCATCCGTTCTTCCGATGAAACAAACCTTTTCATCGAAATTCTCCCGCAAGGAATAAGCAACCTTCAACACCGGGCGCTTCTGCAGATCCGTTTCGGTAGAACCGTAATAGGAAACGCACCTCGTTCCGCTATTGGAAGCAGAGATTCGGGGCATCAGGAGATACGTGGGGGTGCTTCCCGTTTCGTAATAATCTAACGGTAGCGACATTGCCGTAGTGACGCTCGAAGTCGAAACGGTGTTGTAAGAGAATCTCGCTCCGCTTGGCGCAAAGTCTGTAGACAGAGGGTCGTCGTCCGCTTCGAGACGGTAGTTAAAAATTCCGATAGATCCGGTCTGCTCTTTGACCGTCAAGGTCAAAGTCATACTCTTGACCTCGTAATGCGCCGTATCGACACTTGGATACCCCGTGCTCGGAATATACAGATCGGTGTAGGTGCGCACGACAGAATTGCCGCTATTGGCAAAACCTACGGAAATACTGTTGCTTGTTTTGCTGACGGTCGTTCCGTCGTTCGTATAGGTGTTCGTCGTCAACCGATTTCCTTTCAGTGTTTCGTTTGAAACCAAAGGATCAAAGGTAATGGGATATACCCGCTCGTCGGAAGATAGCCATGTGACATCCGGCATATAAGTTACAGTATAGCCGGCAACGGTTTGTCGCAAGGTCACCGACACAGTGGTGCAAACACTTCCTGCCGCATCAAAAACATAGGGTGACGAAACACTGTAAACCGTCTTTCCTGTCGAATCGGTAAAATGCAAACTGCCGTCCGCATCCGCCGTTGCCGCCAACTCCGTCACAGTATATTCTGTTTGGAAACCGACAACGTCTGTGTTCCGCTCCAAAATGATATCCTCTTTCAATCCATTGCCTATTATAGTATATTTAGAGGAGATCTCCGAGCTAAGTCCGTAGGCAGCGCTACTCGTCAGAGATGTGACAAAGGAATTCAGTTCAAAGGTGGCATCGGAAACTTTTTGTCCGCTAAAATTGTTCTCCGAACCGACCTCTGCTCGCAAATTAAGGGGAATCAGTTCCGGGGAAAGAGTGCTTTCGTTTTTGATCACGCGAGTGACCATTGAAAGCGCAGGCGCATGCTCCCCTTGCACCGTGACCGGGTAGTCGGTGCTTTTGGTTGCCAAAGAAACGGAAAAGCGTCGGTTTCCGGCATTTTCATATCGACCGGTTTCGGCATTCAAAGTCAGACGATTGTCTAAATCCTCAAATCCCCCCTTCCCGTCAGCCTGATGCACATCCTGCGCATAGGTCACGGCGATCACACTTCCATCTGAGCAGACAAAGTGTTTCTCCGCCTCTTTGCGCTTGCTCACATCTTCATACAGGATCTCCGGTTCCGAGTCCTCTTCTGCAGCATACATCCCGATGCAAAAGATGGGCAACAGCAGTACAAATACCAAAAACAGCGCTGTCATTTTCCGTGGAAGTACAATCTTTTCAAATATTCTTTTCATAGTGTTCCTCCTTTCACAGATTTTCCGTGTTGCGATCATTTGAGACTGTTTTGCACCTATTTGTTTTTTGCTCGGCAACGCTCCTTTCTTTCTACACCATTATTATACTATTACGCTTTTCCTGTCTTGCACACCAAAGCGAAACTTTTTTCAAGTCCTCCACCTTTATAGACAGATATTTTTCAAAAAAATCAACGCAAGATTCGTTTTTTGTAAATTTTTAATATATTTTTTATGTGCGGCTCTCGCCTACTTTCTTTAAAAATCCACCGGACATGTAAAAAAACACACGGTCCCCCATAGTAACGACATTTGGAGACCGTGCGTTATCAATATACTTATCTGGAGTCACCAAATCGGTCGCTCTTTGACATGCTTATTGTAACATACTATTATATGATTGTCAAGTATTCTTTTTGTAAAAAAACCAAAAAATCTCGCAAGATAGATTTCTTTTTGTTTAAAATGCTTGACCTGCAACAGAACGGACGAGAAATACACTTTTATGGTAGAACAATCTCAAGCTCAGATCGGAAGCGTTTGTGACTGCTCCTTTTTCACATTTTAAAACAAGACAACACGCGACAGTTCATTACCCTTTTCGGTAAATTACTGTCGCGTTTTCAGTGCTTTTATTATGATTTTATTGAGCCGCGTTGACAATTACCGCGAAATCAGGTGCTTTCAAGGATGCACCGCCGATCAAACCGCCGTCGATGTTCTCCATATTCAAAAGTCCTTCGCAGTTCTTTGCATTCATCGATCCGCCGTACTGAATGATGATGCCCTTTGCCGCCTGCTTGCCGTACTTTTCGCCAATCACATTACGGATAATGCCGCAAACCTCATCTGCTTCCTGATTGGTTGCAGTTTTGCCCGTACCGATCGCCCATACAGGTTCATAAGCAATGATAACATTCTCAAGCTGTTCAAACGGAACGTCATGAAGCGCCAACTTGGTCTGTCTTGAAACCACTTCTGCTGTGATACCGCATTCTCTCTCCCAAAGCTGTTCACCAACGCAAATAATAGTCTTCAACCCACCGTTCAGCGCTGCCTTTGCTCTCTTGTTGACAGTTTCATCGGTCTCGCCAAAATACTGTCTTCTCTCGGAGTGACCGACGATCACATACTGTACGCCGCATTCTTTCAGCATGGAAACAGAAATTTCCCCTGTAAACGCACCCTTTTCCTCAAAATGCACATTCTGTGCGCCGACCTTTATGATCGTGCCTTTGACTGCCTGCGCAACAGCGGGAATATCAACATAAGGAACGCAGACAACGATGTCGCACCCCTTCTTGCCCTTGACCTGCGCATAAATATCAGAAACCAGTTCCTTTGCTGTAGCGGGCGTCATATTCATTTTCCAGTTGCCCGCAATTACTTTTCTTCTTTTTCTTGTGCTCATTTCTTTTTAATCCTTTTGTTATTATTTGTCGTTTAAGCAAGCGATACCCGGCAGATCCAGTCCTTCAAGGAACTCAAGGGATGCGCCACCGCCGGTGGAGATATGCGTAATCTTGTCTGCAAAGCCAAACTGCTCGCATGCCGCTGCGGAGTCACCGCCGCCGACGATAGATGTGCAGTCGGAATCAGCCAAGGCCTGTGCAAGTGCTACCGTACCCTTCGCAAGAGTGGGATTTTCGAACACGCCCATCGGACCGTTCCAGACGACTGTCTTTGCGTTTGCGATCTCTGCAGAGAACAGCGCTCTTGTTTTTTCGCCGATATCAAGACCCATCATATCAACCGGAATTTCGGAAGATGCAACAATCTTAGTCTCGATCTCTGCGTCAATCGGATCCGGGAAGGAAGCTGCAACAACAGTATCAACGGGAAGAAGCAACTTCACGCCCTTCTCCTCTGCCTTTTTCAGCATTTCTTTGCAGTATTCCACCTGTTCACCCTCAAAGAGAGAGGTACCGATGCCGTAACCCTTGGCAGCAAGGAAAGTATATGCCATGCCGCCGCCAATGATCAACGTATCGACCTTTGAAAGCAGGTTGTTGATGACCTTCAATTTATCGGAAACCTTCGCACCGCCGAGAATCGCAACGAACGGTCTCTGCGGATCTTCCAGAGCCTTACCCATAACGGAAATCTCTTTTTCGATCAGATAACCGCAAACTGCAGGCAGATAATCAGCAACAGCGGCGGTAGAAGCGTGTCTTCTGTGTGCCGTGCCGAATGCATCGTTGACAAAGATCTCAGCCATCGAAGCAAGCTCCTTCGCAAACTCCGGATCTGCCTTCTCTTCTTCTGCGTGGAATCTTACATTTTCAAGAAGCATCACATCTCCGTTCTGAAGTGCTGCAGCCTTTGTCTTAGCATCCGGACCGATGACATCGGAAGCCATGATGACTTCCTTGCCAAGATACTCGGAAAGTTTTACAGCAACAGGTGCAAGAGATAATTTCTTGACGTCCTTCTTTGCCTTTTCAAGCAACTCTGCGGTAGCAGCCTCCTGCTCTTCTGCAGGCAACTTTTCGATCTTTGCCTTTTCCTTTTTGTTCAACTTCAATTTTTCGTTGAACACATTGTGGGGCTTGCCCATGTGAGAGCAAAGAATGACTCTCGCACCCTGTGCGATCAGGTACTTGATGGTGGGCAGTGCACCGACGATTCTCTTATCGCTGGTAATGACGCCGTCTTTCATCGGAACATTGAAGTCGCAACGGACGAAGCAGGTCTTGCCGGCAACATCAACATTTTCAATGCTTTTCTTGTTATACATTGACATAACTATTCACCTCATCATTTGATTTATAAATTTTAAGGATAATTGTTCCTACCCTTTATGATAGCACATTTTCCTTTTTTTTACAACAACTTTTTTGCATTTTTCACCGTTTTTTCGATTTTTTTGGATACTTGACGGCAAACTTACCTATGTTGGGGCAGATTTTTGCCGTTTTTCACTCTGCCATATAATATTTATCATCAATAGCAGTCTGCAATTTATAAAGAAACACCGCAAATGCCGCAAAAAGAATCAATACCCCGATCCATTCGGTATATTCGATCAGTTTGCTTCCCGAAAACAGTCTGAATGCCCGGTACACTGCACCTGTTGCCGGTGTGACAAAAGCGAGAACGGAAAGGACTCCGATCCATCTGCCCAACCCTTTGCGCACTGCTTCCCCTTTTTGTTTGCTCGTTCCGTTCCGATCTTCATACATAGATCCGGTATGCTCGGCGATCATCGGTGGAAAGATCTTCACAAAGAAGAACAAGAACAGCGCCCACGCGATACAGTTGAGAATGCCCAATCCGACCATGACGAAGAAAAACGGCAGTTTTTCCGGATAATGCAGCAATACCGTTGCCATTGCATCATAAAAACCGACCTCGGAATTGACTGTTACACTGCTATAGAACCACAGAATATAGCACCATTCCGTCAGCGCCGTCAAAAAGTATATACCGCAGAAAACAAATGCCTTTTTGCATACCTTCGGATAGAGATCATACAAGAACGCAATGCCTGCGCTAAAGAGCAGTGCCGCCGCAAAATCCGGCAGGACATCTATTCCGCTCAGCCTAAGGGGCGCAAGCAACACCAACGCCAAAATGAACAGCGTCGTCGCAATTCTCAAATTCCGATAGGTCAGGATCTCATGTTTTTCCGCAACCTCATTTCGGTAATGCTCGTCTAACTGCACAAGAAAAGTCTTTTGCTTTCCAACCACTCTGAAATAGCGGAAAATATACAACCACCAACCAATGCCGTAAGCCGCAACGACCAACAGATTGACTACCGTTAATACGGTATATAAGAATTCCGCAACCGCCGCTTTGTCTGCAGCTCCTGCTGTCACATCTCCTTCCTGCCCGGTCAACCGTGTTAATTCCGGCAACATGACCAACAAATTTTTCAAGATGGAGATCAGCACCGTCAAATGGGTCAGTGCATTGAACCCACTGTACACCGGCGTGCAGTCAAGGCGCATCCCCTGATAGCTGATACCCTCAAACAGTTTTGCCATTCCGTAAGCAAACAGGATGCCTTCACCCAGCCCGAAGCAGAATGTAAAGATCAGCATCCACACCTGTCCCGATCCGACATCGTGTGGAAAAAAGAGGGTCAGCCACTTTGCGGCATTGACCAATGCCAGAATGAGCAAGCATTTTCTTGCATTTGCTGCTCTGCTATCAATCTCTGCCAGTTTGTATGTCCCCAAGACTACCAACAACGCGCCTATGAAATCGGGCAAAATGTCAATGACCATATAGTTTGGATTGACAAAAAACGCAAGTCCGATCAGCACCAACACATGGTTGATCGGAGAACTTTTTGAAAGCAGTTTCATTTTTATTTTCTCTTTTTCTTCTTTTTGTTTGTCGGACGCTCGCTGTTTCCGTCATTCTGCTCAGTTCTTTTGAAGACAGAGGTAACCCGACGGTTGAGCGCCGTTTCCTGTTCCATTTCCTCCTCCCCTTCCGGACAGATCCACATGTAACAGGAAAAGGTCAGTGCGATCAGAATACCCAGTACTGCAAATGGGATGATCAGGGTGTACCAGCTGAGGACGGAAGTGATCGGATTGCTCACGCCAAAAATCACAAGCAAGACCGCCGCCAGTTCGATGATCAAACAGACTGTCAGGACAACTGCCGAAACATTACAGCTCATCACAGTCTTTTCTCGTCCTGTATCGTCGGCAATCTTTCGAAGTGCCGGCAAAAGTGTCAATGCGCACGCAAACAGTACCAGATCCATTGCCAATCCAAACCCACCGGAAACAGAAATCACCGTTTGATTCTTGCCGAAATATCCGACGATGGCAAGGATCATGTCAACGACCCCGAGCACCCCCGCGACTGTCATTACCGTACGCGGCAGTTTGAACCTCTCCTCGTAATCGCACAGCTTTTTGCAGCCGTATGCACAGACAAAATAACCGATGAATGCCGGCAAAACACCATATGCCGTCATGGTGAGGATCAATGTCAATCCAATAAATACGATTCCAAAGCCCATGTTAATCCCGCTTATTCCTCTTCGCTCTTATTTTTTCCGCAGCATTTTTTATACTTCAGTCCCGAACCGCAGGGGCAGGGATCGTTTCTGCCGACTTTGATCGTTTTTTGCGTCGGAAGTCTCTTCTTTGCCGCAACCATTCCGCCGGAGAAAGTGGCGGAAGTTACCATGCCATTGTTTCCGCCGCCGGCACTGCCGGTCACGGTCGCCACAGCCTTTCTTTCGATTGGCTGTCTCGGCATTGCGGACAGAACACCGCGCACCGTATCCTCTCTGATGCTTGCAACCATATTGTCAAACATCTCGCCGCCCACGATCTGGTATTCCACGATTGGATCTCTCTGCGCGTAGGCATTCAGTCCTACGCCGCCCTTAAGATCATCCATCGCATCAAGGTGATCCATCCACTTCAGGTCAACCTGACGAAGCAGAACGACACGCTCTACTTCGCGCATCAGATCAGGTGTAAAGAGTCCTTCTTTATACTTATAAAGTGCCTGTGCACGCTCGACCAAATCCCTTGTCAGATCTTCCGCATTCAATTTTGATTTCTCTTCTTCGCTGAAAGCAAGATCTTCTTGACTGTACAGCAATCCGAGATAATGCTGTTTCAGTCCTTCGATATCAAATTCACTGCCATTCTCTCCTGAAAGATAGCCGCCGGCAACCGTTTGCATTGTTTCAACGATCATCTTTTCGATACTTTCCTTCATATCGACTCCGTCAAGTACCTGACGGCGTTGTTCGTAAATGACTTGTCTTTGTCTGTTCATGACATCATCATAAGCAAGAACCGACTTTCTGCGTCCGAAGTTGATGCTTTCCAATTTCTTTTGCGCTGACTCGATCGCACTGGAGAACATCCCAATATCAATCGGCTCATCCTCGGTGATACCGATATTCTTGATCATATTGAGCACCCGTTCCGGTGCAAACAGCCGCAACAGATCATCCTCTGCGGAAAGGTAGAAACAAGACTCACCCGGATCTCCTTGTCTACCGGAACGACCGCGAAGCTGGTTGTCGATACGGCGGCTCTCATGGCGCTCCGTGCCGATGATGTAAAGTCCGCCCGCCTTGACCACCGCCTCATACTCCGGACGGATCTCTTCCTTATATTTTTCGTAAAGTTCCTTGAATACCGCTCTTGCGGCAAGCACTTCTTCCGATACGGTTTCCGCCGTACCGACCGCCTGACCGATAATATCTTCGTCATAACCTTCCTTGCGCATTTCCTGCTTTGCAAGGAACTCCGGGTTGCCGCCGAGCATGATATCCGTACCTCTGCCCGCCATGTTGGTGGAAATGGTCACCTTACCGTATTTACCGGCCATGGCAACGATCTCTGCCTCGCGCTCATGATACTTGGCATTCAATACAGTATGCTCAATGCCCCTTGCCCGCAGTTTTTTCGACAATTCTTCCGATTTTTCCACCGAGACCGTACCGATCAGCACCGGCTGTCCCTTTTTGTGACATTCGATCGCCTGCTTGATCACCGCGTTGTACTTGTCCTCCACGGTCTTGTATAGACGATCATTGTGATCTTTTCTGATCATTGGCTTATTGGTCGGAATCTCCACCACATCCAAATTATAGATCTCACTGAATTCCTCCGCCTCGGTAAGCGCCGTGCCGGTCATACCGGAGAGCTTTTTGTACATTCTGAAATAGTTCTGGAAGGTGATCGTTGCGAGCGTGCGGTTCTCCTTCTGCACCTTAACATGCTCTTTCGATTCGAGTGCCTGGTGTAGTCCGTTTGAAAATCTTCTACCCGGCATAATACGCCCCGTAAAGCTGTCTACGATCAGCACTTCATCATTCTTGACCAAATAATCGACATCCCGTTTCATGATGCCCCATGCCTTGATCGCAACATTGACGTGGTGCGCAATCGTAGCGTTTTCGGGGTCTGACAGGTTTTCGATTCCAAAATACTCCTCCGCTTTTGCTGTCCCTTTTGGGGTCAGCACCACCGACTTCGCCTTTTCATCCACAATGTAATCGGCATCGACATCATCATGGCTTTCCTTGTCATCCAGTTCCTTGATTCGGAAAACATGCATTCTTGAAACAAGACTGTTTGCCTTATCATACATTTCGGTCGACTTTTCCCCTTGACCGGAAATGATCAACGGGGTGCGCGCTTCGTCAATGAGGATCGAGTCCACCTCGTCCACGATCGCATACGCAAAGCCACGCTGAGTCAGATTTTGCTTATACAGCACCATGTTATCGCGCAGATAGTCAAATCCGAACTCATTGTTTGTGCCGTAAGTGATGTCACAGCCATACGCCGCCTGCTTCTCGGCAGTGTTCTGTCCGTGCACGATCAACCCAGTCGACAGACCGAGGAATCCGTATACTCTGCCCATCTCCTCATAGCCCGTACGTGCAAGATACTCATTGACCGTCACGATATGCACTCCTTCTCCGGTCAAGGCATTGAGATATGCCGGAAGAGTTGCCACCAATGTTTTTCCTTCACCGGTCTTCATTTCGGCAATGCGTCCTTCATGAAGGACAATACCGCCAATGAGTTGTACTCTGAAAGGACGCTTGCCTAATACCCGCCTATCCGCTTCTCGCACCACGGCAAACGCCTCGGGCAAAATATCTTCGAGGGTTTTCCCATTTTTGAGCAATTCTTTGAAACGCGGTGTTTCCGCCTTCAACTGCTCGTCGGTCATAGCGCGGTACTGTTCCTCCAACGCTTCGATCTGATCGACTCTTTTCTTGATCTTTTTGAGTTGTCTTTGGCTGTAACTGCCAAAAAGAGCATCGAATAATTTCATATTTCGTTACAAACCTTTCTTTTAAACGCTTTATACAAATCCGCCAACCGCACTTTTATCTACCGTTCGCGAAGAAAAATACATACACATTGGTATTGTACCATATTTTCCAGAAAAATGCCACAGGTTTTTTAAAAAATCAGGGGAAGTTCTTGAAAAATTTACTTTTTGGTGGTAAAATAAAGCAACAAACAGATAAAAATCGAAAAGGAAAAGAAGATGAGAAAGTTACACATCGCACTGATTGAACCCGAGATCCCGCAAAATACCGGCAACATTTCAAGAACCTGCGCAGCCACAGGAACGATCTTACATTTGGTACGCCCCTTCGGTTTTGAAATTACCGACAAGCATCTCAAGCGTGCGGGACTTGATTATTGGGATAAACTGGACATTCGCTACCATGATAATTTGGAAGCGTTTCTTGCCGAGACCGAAAGCATTCCAAAATATTACTTCACCACCAAAGCACCTCGAAGACACACTGACATCCTTTACCCCGATGAATGCATTTTGGTCATGGGCAAAGAAACTGCCGGGCTTCCCGAATGGCTGTTGGAACAGAATCAAGATCACTGTATCCGCATTCCGATGCGCGCACATCTGCGCAGTCTCAACTTATCTAATGCCGCCGCAATCGCCGTTTATGAAGCACTACGGCAACGGAATTTCGAAGGTCTTGAAAGTTTCGGTGAAGCGCGGACATTCATTTGGAAATAAGCACTTAAAGCAAAGTCGTGTAACCCCATCAAAAACAACAAAAACACCCTCCTGTGGTAGATATATAAAACTACCACAGGAGGGTGTTTCACACCTACAGAAATACCGTCAAAAGAACTGACATCCTTTTGAAAAAACGATGTCAGTTCTTTGATCCTAAATACTTCATCCACCAAAAGCATTGAGTACTGTCCGCGCAATTTTAGACAGACTGTTTTTTCAGAAAAATTCTTTCATTCTTCACTGCTTTGTTCTGTATTCTTCCGGCAAGAACTCATCTCTGACCGCTTCGTGCAAAAAACTGTACAGATGGTCGACCGACATACCGCTGGATACACCCGAAGTCTCCGCAAGCGCCGGTGTCAGATCTTTCAGATAATAGACCGTGTAGTTACGGTGATCCTTATCATACCAACATACAGTCGGTGTCAACACAGCATTTTCAACGGTAATCCTGCCATCATCCCATTTGACAATGTCAAAGCTGAACAGCCCCGCAAGATGGTTCCATTCGTCTACCATATTGGAAACAAAAGTACCGAGCGAGTAGGCACAAAGCACTTCTCCGCCCTTGCCGTCCGGAATATATTCAATATTTTGAAGCGCGTGCGAATGATGACCGATGATGATCCCCGCACCGTTTTCTGCCAAGAGTTTTGCCACGCGCTTTTGCTCATCGTTCGGCTCAAAGGTGCGCTTCATACCCGCGGCGATCTGTTTGGATGATGCAATCTCGTCTCCCCAGTGGATGAATACCACTGTAAAATCCGCTACTTCTTCAGCAAGCTCAAGATCTTTCAAAATTTCTTCGTCATTGATGTATGGTACTAAAAACTTAAAGCCCTCTTCTCTTGCCGCATTCTCGGAAGAAACGTTCGTGTCATAGGTATAACCAAGCAATGCGACCTTAATTCCGTCGTGCTCAACAACCGGTATATTTGATCGATCTGCCTCGTTATAATATCCGCCGATGCAGTCCAACCCATCGGTCTTCTTGATGAGGTCGATCCCCCACTGCATGCCTGCCGCGCCGCCATCAAGCACATGGTTGTTTCCGATACCGATGCCATCAAATCCGACATTTTTCAAGGTATCTAGCGCAGCCTCGGGGGATAGAAAACACTGGTTGCCCGTATTGAACATACCTTCAAAAAAGTATCTGTAATACCTGGTCGTATCTTTTGAAACATGACTGTCCCCGATGATGATCGACTCTTGATTGATCATTGCATAATCTGCCGAGGAAATTGCATCTTTGACATTCTTGTAAATATGGTCGAAATTGAAGCGTTCACTTTCGCTTGCATGTTCCATACCGTCATACAGTATACTTCTGTGTAAAAGGTTGTCCCCTACCGCAAGCATTGAGAAGGTCGCCGCGACCTCTGTTTTGCTTTCACTCGGTGTGGGCGTAGGCGTAGGCGTGGGTGTAAGAGTAGGCATAGATATTGACGTCTGATTCGGTGTCAACGAGGACGCAATAGAAGAGGTCGGTTCGCTCGGAGTTGGCGTGACCGATCCGCTTGTACTGCCAACCGACAGCGAAGGATCGGTACACGCGCAAAGAACAGACATGATCATGATCATTCCCGCAAGGAACAATGCTGTTTTCTTCATTTCCACACACCAGAACACGTGCACAACACCCGTGTCCTTCCCTTTAAATTCAAATATTTGGTGTCCTCCGTCACCCGTAGCAACGGCAAGAGCAATCGTGAATTCCACGATACAACACCTTAATTATACAACACCGTATCGGAGAATGCAAGTACTTTTTTTGAATTTTCCTCGTTTTTTCTTTTTCAGTCAAACAACCGCTTTAAACGCGCGCCCCATTCAAGCAACGCAAATTTCACGCGGTATTCTCCTGTTTTTCCTGAAAGAATGCCCTCTTCTTCCTCTGAATAAACATCACTGTCCGACACAGAGGAAGCTGACAGACAAAGCGGCGGATAGAGAACACACCACCAGTTTTTCCCTTCTCCTCTACCGATAAAAATGCGCAAAGAGAGGTATTCCCCTGCCGGATAAGAGCAATTTTGATAGCATCTTGTCGGATAATATTCCTCTCCGAACACCACCCGTACGGGAAGCGGATCACCTTCTGCTTGAAGCACCGTTTCCGCTTCCCACTCCAGCATCGTCAGTTCCTCCGTCACAATCCGACTCGCTTCTTCTCTATCGGTGCAATCTTTCAAAAGCGGCGTCATATACGCAATGATCCGATCTCGCACCTTTAATTTCATCTCCTGTGCTTCCGGAGTATCGGCATCTGCCAATATATGCAGTCTAACAGTGTTTTGATAGATACCTTTGTATTTTTCTGCCGCGATCGGGTACCGAATGCCGAATATCACGGCGCCGCAAAGTACAACTGCAAGCACTGCTTTGATCAGTTTTTTCACAACAACCTCCATTCCGCCGCCCGTGGCGGCATAAATCGTGATCTTAAAATTATGTGAAGCAAAATTCGGACGTGAAACAGAATAGTTTTCAAGATCCATCCTGTCTCTTCAACATCCATGATCATACCCTCATTTTGGGTGTCTATTCAGTTTTTTTAATTCATTCAGTTTTTTTCTTGCGCGCTCAAGGATCTCCGCCGCGTCTGCATCACTGCCCGCCTCAGCCATCAACCGAAAACCTCTGTCGGCATGTGCGATTACGCGAAGTTTGCCCCTCTCTTCTTCCGCTCCCACGCCTTCTTCATATGCCTGCCAATGACCGCCCATCATCAATGCCATTTTCTCCTCTTTTGCGCAGTCAAAATTCCGTTCACGCACCGAAAAATCCGGCATTTCGGAAAGCAAATCCGCGCAAGTCTTGCGCTCACGGAACATTTTTCCAAGAACGGAAAGTGCGGCAAAACAGCCGTCTTCCAAATATCTCCGCCTGCCAAGTTCCGTACGATCCTGCGTCATTTCTTCACCGGTCGGAAAACGAGGTAGCGCTTTCGGCCTTTTTCCGGTATACCGTTCCGCCAAACTAAAATACACTTCCGGAGCGGTTGCCGGCAAAACCGTCACTTTACTGTCCGCACGCAATTCCTCTTCCAAAAGCAGATACCCGATATGCACCATATCAATGCTTCCGCCGTCATCCGACAATCTCGCATTTTTTCCGTCGGAGGAAATCCGAAGATCGATCTCCCCCTTTCCGAGCGCCACAGCTCTGATCGAAGCGGACAGCAAAACATTTTTCAGGGTATCTCCAATCAGCGACCGTGCCGACACCCCTACCGCACGAGGGGATAGATCACCGCATCCGCATTGAAGCACTTTGGTGAGCATCTCTTTATAAAACAGCAATCCGCCAAAGCCGTATGCACTGTGCATTTGGCAGTTCGCCTTCCCTTCTTTTCCGAAAGCATCTCGCAATTTTCTGAAAAAGGCTTTTCCCGGGGACAGTCCATTTGCATCAAAGAAGAGCACCGACATTCCGTAAATGCGATCCCTATAAACATACAGGGTGATCGGAAAATGCTTTTGTATGGCGAGACAGCTTGCAGCAGTGCGCAATCCTTCGCCCAGATCGACCGCATCTATATTTTTCAACAGTCCCTCAAGGATCTCTTCTGCCGTTGCTAGCACTTCTCCCTCGCAAGCATACATGATCGCCGGTGTGCCGTCAAAGGGCAAAACTTCAGAGATTGACTGTCCGAGATGCTTCCAAAAATGCCGCGTGGGTCTCTTCCCACGACTGTGTATTCCCCCTTCTCCGAAATATTCTTTCAGATCCGGATAAAACAGCCTGCCGCTGTCATCATATCTGCTACCGACTTTCAAACACTGTCCGTCCGCAAGTTGACAACCGGGCGCGATCACACATCCTGCCTCTACAATACAGTCTCTACCGATAGTGCACCCCGTTCCGATCACCGCGCCTTCAATGATACTGCCCGCGCCGACTGTAACATTATCAAAAAGCAAGGAATGGGTGATCTTGCTTCCTTGCGTCCTGCATCCCGTTCCACAAACGCTTTTCCCGCCACTTTCAAGCAGATTGACTGCAAGCAGATCCCGCGGCGTAGCGATATCCTGCCAAATACCGTAATCCTGCATACTGTAAAAAGGTAATCCCGCTTCGAGAATGCGCAAAAACAGGTCTCCCGCAACATCCGCTCTTCCTTCCGGAATCAGCGACAATACCTTCTTTTCCATCAGATAGACGCCGATATTGGCAAGATCCGTTGTCGCCTGTGACCAATCCGGTTTTTCAAGAAAGGATCTTACTCGCCCATCCGCCTCCGTGATCGCCAATCCGAATTCTTCGGGATCGTCTACCGCATGACAAAGGATCGTCACGACCGCGTTCTTTTCCCGATGTCTTTGATAAAGCGCACGGTAATCTCTTTTCCCATAGCCGTCCGCGCAAAGAAGAAAAAATCGGTCTTCAAGCAGTGCCTCCACCTCTTTTAAAGCGGCGGCACTTCCGTTTGACGACTCTTCCCGATGATAAAACAGTTCCATTTTTCCCAACCGTCTGCCAAAGCATTCCTCAAAACGTTCTCCGAGGTAACCGGTCAAGATCAGCGTCTTCCGACATCCTGCTTCCTCCAGATTTTCTAAAGCATACTGTAAAATCGGCTTTCCGCAAAGTGGCAGCAACGGTTTGGGGCAATCATCCGTCAAAGGAGAGAGTCTTTGTCCTCGCCCGCCTGCCAAAATGACCGCCATCGGTAATCCTTCTTTCATATGCATTCTTCACACACCTTATTAAAAAATCCGAACAGCCCGGGCAATCTTTGCCGATACCGTCCGGTCACACTGATCTTCATTCTGCCATTTTACGGCAACGCAAAATCCATGAATGAGACGAAATATCTTTCGATCCAATAACATTAATTTCACACTATCTCTATCTTCCCCTTTCCACGACCAAATATTCAAAAAGCGAATAATTTCCTTTTCATCCGCGGATATTTACAAAAGAAAAATGAAATTTTTCTATGTTCACAGTAAATTCATATTCATGTGCTATACTGTTTTCGATGTTCGTGGTCGTGACAAAAAATGAGGACTGTCTGCACAGGCGTAGGTGCGGAATCCCGCAGTTCTCCATAACGGAATCAAAAGCGGGAAAAGAAAAGCTTTGCCTTTTGGGGCGCAAACTTTCCTTTTCCCGCTTCTTTCACAGCAGATAAAAAACAACTTTTGCAATTTTAATTTTTATCAGGAAAGGATCTTTATGGCAAAGAAAAAAAACAATAACACAAAAGTAAAAGTCATAATGTTGGGCGGTCTTGCGGAAATCGGCAAGAACTTAGCCGTCATTGAATGTAATAATGAAATGATCGTGGTAGATTGCGGTATCGGCTTTCCGGATGACGATATGCCGGGCGTCGATCTGGTGATCCCCGATTTCACCTATTTAAAGGAAAACGCGGATAAACTGAAGGGAATCTTCATCACCCATGGTCATGAAGACCATATCGGTGCCGTTCCCTATCTTTTAAAACTGATCGACGTGCCGGTATTTGCCACCAAACTGCCGATCGGCATTTTAAAAAACAAACTGAACGAGATCCACCTCGATTACGAACCGGAACTCGTTTCCGTCGAAGCGGGCGACTCTGTGAAGGTCGGATGTTTCTCTGTAGAATTCATCCGTGTCAATCACTCGATTGCCGATTCTTGCGCGCTCGCTATCCGCACGCCCGCCGGCACAATCTTTCACACCGGCGACTTCAAACTGGATACCACGCCCATTGACGGCGAGATCATGGATATCAGTCGCATCTCGGAGATCGGAAACGAGGGGGTTTTGCTCCTTATGTGCGAATCGACCAATGTTGAGCGCCCCGGTTATACCCCCTCCGAAAAAACGGTGGGCGGCGCTTTGGAGACCATTTTCCGAAACAATCCAGACAAACGGTTAATCATCTCCACCTTTTCCTCAAATGTACACCGAGTCCAACAAATCATCAACTGCTCGGTCGCATACGGAAGAAAGGTCGCCATCACAGGTAGGAGCATGCAGAATATCGTTTCCGCCGCAATAGAACTGGGATATATGTCCTTTCCTGAAAATGCTCTTATTGACATCAACGAGATCAAACGTTATAATCCCGAACAGCTGACCATCATTTCGACCGGTTCACAGGGAGAGCCGATGTCTGCTCTTCACCGTATGGTGCACGGGGAACACAGCAAAGTGCAGCTTGGTCCGAAGGATCTGGTCATCATCTCCGCGCATCCTATTCCCGGCAACGAAAAACTGGTAGACAATGTCATCAACGAACTGTATCACATCGGTGTATCGGTACACCGAGATACCGTCACAGATGTACACGTTTCAGGTCACGCTTGCAGAGAAGAGATCAAATTGATGCACGCGCTGGTGCATCCAAAGTATTTCATGCCCATTCACGGTGAATTCAAGCATTTGTATGAGCACAAGCAGCTTGCCATCGACATGGGTATGCCTGCCGACCGCATCTTCGTCTCGGAGATCGGAAAAATATTGGAACTTTCAGAAAAAGGAGCAGGCTTCAACGGAACCGTTCCGTCCGGCAGAACACTTATCGACGGAAGCGGCGTGGGAGATGTCGGAAATATCGTTCTGCGCGACAGAAAGCATCTTTCCGAGGACGGATTGATCGTGGTCGTTGCCGTGATCAATGACTATGATATGACCCTTGCAGCGGGTCCGGACATTATTTCAAGAGGCTTTGTCTATGTCAAGGAATCGGAAGAACTGATGGCAGAGATCAAAAGTGTGGCATTTGAATCGATCTCCGATAGTCTCGGCTCCGGCATGCGCGACTACACGCAAATCAAGGGACAGTTAAAGGATGATCTTTCAAAGGCGATATATCAAAAGACCAGACGTCGTCCGATGGTTCTCCCCGTCATCATGAATGTCTGATTTTCAAATGTTTATGCCCTAACAAAAATAGGATCGGAAAAACAAAAAATGAGCAAAAAAGCAAGCGCAGAAAGACTGCAGAACAAAAAACTTCAAAAACAGGAACAAAAAAAGAAAAAGACCAGAAAAATTCTGATCATTACCACATCAATTATTTTAATCGTCGCGCTTTTAACCGCAACAGCAGTGGTAGCGGTCAATCTGATCGACAACATCATCAAAGACAGCGGAGACAGATACCGCGAAACAGTGGTCTTTGAAAGCGAACACTACACGGTCAACGCGGCAATGATGTCCTATTTCTTTTATGACATGCTTTACGGCGGCATTTTGGAAGAGTATGATGCTAAAAAGCCGGAGGATTTGAAAGAAATCGACTACGGCAGCGACGGCAACAGCAACCTCTATGACTACTTCAGTGAGTATGCCGCAACGCGCATGCGCAACTACCTCCTGTATGCGGAAGCAGCCATCGACAACGAGATTTCTTTAAACGAAGCAGAGTTATCGGAAATCGAAAATCGTCTGGCATCATTCGCCACCGCCGCCGCGGCACTGGGCAGCAGTGAAGAGGACTATATCTTCGGCAATTACGGCAGAGGGATCAACAAAACAGATATCCGCGCCGTACTTGAACTGACCGCGTTAGCTGACAAACAATTATCCGTCCTTTACAACGAACAAACAGCGACCGCGGAAGAAGTGGCTGACTATATTGCCGAAGCGGATGCCATGAAGTATTACCGGGTAGATTACTACATGGTGGATTTGAGTATCGACGTCGATCAGGAAGATGGAGCATATCAAAAAGAGCATGACCGCATTAAAGCGCTCACCGAAGAGTTAGCAGAATGTCACAGCTTGGAAGCATTCCTTGAAAAAGCTAAAGAGATCTATACAAAAGAATATACCGACAAAGACGGAAATCTAACCATTGAGGGAAGCGTTGATGACCTGATCCAAGGGTGCTTCTTTGAAGCGGAGCAGGTCGAACGTGTCACCGATGACAGCAACGTTATCGATGAATGGGTATACGATTTCGCAAGAGAAGCAGGCGACACATTATCTGTGGACGGCAAACGCTCGCTTGCCGCTCTGTTCATGGTGAAGCCTGCCTATTCGGTAGATACCCCTGTCACAGCGGTGCGCTATATCGCCATCGACGCGCGCAATTATCTGCAGACCTCCAATGCCCTTGCCAAACTGAATTCTTTGAAAAAGGATGCGGAGCAGAACCTCACAGAAGAACATTTCATTGAACTTGCAAAACAATACAGCGAGGATGCCATGAATGCATCCAAAGGCGGACTTTGTGAGGACACCTACGCAGAAGATTCCTTCTGCAAGGCAATTGCCACATGGCTGACAGACTCTAAAAAAGGAGATCTGACCACCGTGACCGTTGGAAACTGCTACTATTTGGTATACAACATCGGTGAAGGCAGAACCAGAAGCGAAATCGATGCGGAGCTTTCCGTGATCAGTCAAAAGTACACCAAAGCATTGGAAAGTTACACCAAAGATATCGAAATCAGTCTTCCGGATACAACACATATCGGTGTTTATGCGCCGTTAGCATGACCGCGAAAGGAGGAAAGTAATGAATTATTCTCCCTTAAACGATCCCGGGTTTAAAAAAGCAAGAGAAGAAGCACGCCTGCGTGCCGGGAAAAAAAGACGGACAAAGACGCTGATACTGCTAAGCGTCGTCACTCTTCTTGCCATCGTATGTACCGCTCTTTTAGGCAGTGCCGTGTATGACGCTGTACCGAACATTCGTTTTTTCTTCGGAAGAGAACCGGAAAACACGCACACTCTTCCGCTCGCTCCCGTTTCGCCGACTCCTTCAGCAGAATTGCCACCTGCTTCAAATGAAGTCTCCCCCTCAGACACACAGTCCGAAAGTTCAGCGCTTCCTTCCTTTATTCCCGACCCCGATGATCCAAACTGGCGTGTGACAACGGTATATGTCGATGCCGGTCACGGATATACAAACAGCTTAGGAACGATCGATGTCGGAGCGGGCGAAGGATCGTTCTATCACACGCTGTCAGGCGGTCTTTACGAAAAGGATCTCAATCTGGCGATTGCTCTCAAAGTCCGCACATTGTTGGAAGCGCGCGGTTATCGCGTCATCATGAGCCGATCGGGAGATGTTTACAGTCCCCTAACCGCCGGAGAACGCGCTACGACCGTTGCGAACTCCAAAGCAGATTGCTGCGTGTCCATTCACGCAAATTCATCAGGGAGCACCGAAGCAGCAGGAACCCGTGTGTACTACTGTGACAGAGGGTCTACTCCTTTGGCTCGGCAAAAGTTTGCAGAATCTTTCGCAACGGCAATAGACAGTCTCTCTCTCTCCGAAAACGAAACAATGGTATTGGAAGACCACAATGTTGGTGTCAGCGGAGATGGCGGTTACCTGCTGTGTAATTCCACAGGCAGCGTTCCCTCCATTTTGGTGGAGACCTGCTTTTTAACCAACGAGCAAGATGCTCGCAAAGCATTGGACGAAAGTTGGCAGACCGGAATAGCGCAGTCGATCGTAGCTGCCATTGTCGAGAACTTTCCTTGGTCTTGCGAACCGGTTCAATAAAAATTCAATAAAAAAGGGCTGTAACAAAACAGTCCTTTTTTACGATCAATCTTGATTGATCATTTTATAGATCTCGCTCTTACTGATGCCGCGATCCTTGGCAACCGCCTTCATGGCATCCATTTTGCTCATACCGGCGTCTATATAGAATCGCACATGCTCTTCCACCGTCATATCAATGAAGAAACGTTCTTCCTCCTTTTTTCCCGCCAAAACAAGCACATATTCCCCACGCGGGTCGTTTTTCTCATAATATTCGACCGCTTCTCTTAGGTTTGTGCGCAAAACCTCTTCATTAAGTTTGGTCATTTCGCGACAAAGTGCGATCGGACGATCCTCGCCAAATACCTCTGCCATTAGCGCAAGCGTCTCTCTCAACCGATGCGGCGCTTCGTAAAAAACAATCGTTTTCCTGCTTCCCGCAAGTTCCTCATAAGCCTCTTTTTTTCTGCGGTCGTTGCCCTCGACAAATCCTTCGAAAATAAACTTATGGGTATCCATGCCGGAAAGCACCAAAGCGTTGATCGCTGCACAGCATCCCGGTACGGAAGTGACCGATACGCCTTCCGCAATACAAATCCTTACCAGATCCTGCCCCGGATCGGAAACAGCAGGTGTGCCCGCATCGGTGATCAGCGCACAGGACCGCCCTTCTTTCAAACGTGCAAGGATCTGCTGTCCGCGCTCTTTTTTGTTGTGTTCAAAATAAGAGATCATCGGCTTGGAGATACCTAACAAACTTAATAACTTCAGACTGTTCCTTGTGTCCTCCGCCGCCACAAAATCAACTTCGGAGAGCACCTTGATTGCACGCTCGGAGAGATCTGCCATATTGCCGATCGGAGTCGCCACCAAATACAGTGTGCCACCCTCAACTTTATTTTTTTCACGGATTTCTGTAACGCTCATCGAAACAGCCCTCTTTCATCAAATATTCATATTCCTTCGTTTTGCTTCCGTTCGGATCGGAAATAAAGAAATGCGGTGTCAAAACAAGTCCGCTGTTTCCGCCTTTTTTTCCTGCTACAAGTACCATACCCGGCGCATGTTCGGTATCGGAGGAGACAAAAGTCATCCTTTTCGGTTCAATGCCGTTTTCTCTCATCGCCGTCATCAAATCGCATAGTCTATCCGGACGGTAAACGAATACCGCTTCTCCACCATAACGCAACAGTTTCGACGCCACACGGCAGAAATCAAAGATGTCTCCTGCGGTCTCATGGCGTGCGATCTGTTTTTCACTTGACAGGCAACCTTTACCGGCATCCACCTTCATATAGGGTGGGTTTGAAAAAACACAGTCGAAAGTTCCGGTGAGCGATGCGCCAATGTTGCGCAGATCCGCAACATGAAGTACTGCCCTGTCTTCCATTTTGTTCAGAAGAATATTTTCATGTGCCAGTTCCGCAACGCTCGATTGCAGTTCCCAAAGTTCGGCTGTTTGAAACTTTCCCCTTGCCAAAGCAAGCAGAGAGACCACTCCGTTCCCCGCACCAAGCTCCGCCGCATGCGTCCCTTTCTTGAGGTAGCCCGCCAACAAAAGAGCGTCGGTTCCGTACTTCAAATGCTCCGTGTCGGAATAGATCGTCAGATCGTCATTGATCTTTTCAAGTTTACGCATGATGTTCCACCTTTCGCTTTGTAAAAAATTCGAAAAAGAAAAAGGGAGATGAAGCCATCCCCCCTTCTACCTTTTCGATAATTATTCAGCCTTGGGAGCGCCAACAGGGCATACACTTGCGCATGCACCGCATTCCAGACATGTGTCAGCGTCGATAACATACTTGCCGTCTACTTCGGAAATTGCACTTACAGGGCATTCGCCTGCACATGCGCCGCAACCGAGACATTCGTCTGCATTGATCTTATAAGCCATGATTGATACCTCCATCGTTTATTTATGTGTATTGTAACACAGTTTCAGAGAAAATGCAATAGGATTTTTGCGAAAGATGCAAAAAAGTCAGATTTCCACCCCTATTCTCTTCTTTTTTTCAAAAACCTCTTTACAAATCAGGCAAAATCGTGTATACTATTATGGTAGGTATATTCAAGGCGACGAGCGGGAAGAACCGAGACAACGCACAAAGAGAGCATCCTCCAATGGGCTGAGAGGGGATGTGAGCAGAGGTTTGTTGGCGGCTGTGCACCCGTGAGCCGGAAAAGTGAGCGTGCCGACGGGCATGGGTAATTTTTCCCGTATTTCTGCGTTAAAGAATAATGAGTGAAAATTCAGAGTGGAACAGCGGGTCTCCGCCTTTGAGCCGAAAAACGGCAGAAAAGGCGGAGTTTTACTATTTTTTGGGGGAACTATGAGAATAAAGATCAAATATGATAATAAAATCAAGGCCGTGCGTGTTCCCGATGCACGATCGATCAAAAAAATGCTCAAAGAGAATACAAAGGAGCTTTCCCAAGCATCCACGCGCTTAAAACAGGAGATCCGTTCCGTTCGAGAACGCGATCCCGCAGCCAAAACCGACATGGAAGTGCTAACGCTCTATTCGGGAGTTCATGCCACCCTTGCCTACCGCGTAGCGCACCGTATGCATGACAGCGGTTTCGAATATTGTTCCCGTTTCATCAGCCAAGCCGCCAAAGCATTGACCGGCATCGAAATTCATCCGGGCGCTGAGATCGGCAAAGAACTGTTCATAGACCACGGCAGCGGTGTCGTGATCGGAGAAACCGCCATCATTGGGGACGGCTGCACCCTCTATCAAGGCGTCACACTCGGTGGTACGGGCAAGGACAAGGGCAAACGCCATCCGACGCTCGGCAACAATGTCATGGTCGGTGCCGGGGCAAAGGTATTGGGTCCTGTGAATATCGGAGACAACAGCAAAATTGCCGCCGGCGCGGTAGTACTCACCGATATTCCCGCCAACTGCACCGCAGTAGGTATTCCCGCGCGCATCGTCAAGAAAGGCAACGTCAAAATTGAGCCGGACTTGGATCAGATCCACATTCCAGATCCCGTGGAAAAGGAATTCGCCGCGTTGCACGCACAAATAAATGAATTAAGAGAGAAAGTCGAAAAAACGACCTGAAGTGCAAGAAAAATAAAAAGGAAGGAAAGAAATAATATATGTTAAAACTTTATAATTCCGCAACCAGAACAAGAGAAGAATTTGTTCCGTTCGATCCGAACAATGTTACGATGTACACCTGCGGACCAACCGTCTATCACTATGCCCACATCGGCAACCTGCGCTCCTATATCATGGAGGACATCCTCGACCGCTATTTGCGCTATCTCGGCTATCCACTCAAGCGCGTGATGAACATTACTGATGTTGGTCACCTGTCATCCGATGCCGATACCGGCGAAGATAAAATGCTCAAGGGTGCGAAAAGAGAGCACAAGACCGTTTTGGAGATTGCAAAATTCTACACCGACGCTTTCTTTGAAGATTGTCGAAAACTAAATATCCGCAAGCCGGACGTTGTTGAGCCGGCAACCCACTGCATTGGAGAATTCATCAAAGTGATCAAATCGCTCATGGAAAAGGACTATGCATACGAAGCCGGCGGAAATATCTATTTCGACACCTCCAAACTGGAAAAATATTATATTTTCAATGATTTTGAAGAAGAAGATCTGGCTGTCGGCGTGCGCGATGGCGTGGAGGAAGACAGCAACAAGAGAAACAAAGCAGACTTTGTTCTGTGGTTCACCAAGAGCAAGTTTGACGATCAGGAACTCAAATGGAATTCCCCTTGGGGGGTCGGCTACCCCGGATGGCACATTGAGTGCTCCTGCATCTCGATGAAACACCTCGGAGAGCACCTCGATATCCATTGTGGCGGCATTGACAATGCATTCCCGCACCACACCAACGAAATCGCACAAAGCGAGGCATATCTCGGTCACAAATGGTGCAATTATTGGATGCATGTTCATCATCTCAACACCAACAGCGGTAAAATGAGCAAGAGCTCCGGCGAGTTTCTGACTGTTTCCCTGCTTGAAAGTAAGGGATATAATCCGCTCGTTTACCGATTCTTCTGTTTACAGAGCCACTACCGCAAAGGATTGCTCTTCAGCTATGAAAACCTCGACAACGCCGCAACAGCATATGCAAAACTGGTCGCCAAAATCGCAGGACTTTTGAAAGAGCCGCAGGGAGAGATCGAAAAAGAGAAATTCGAAACAATGAGGACAGCATTCAAAGAGGCGCTTGCCAACGACCTCAACTCTTCCCTTGCCATCACCGCATTGTATGATGTCCTGAAGGCAGACGCCACGGCTGCAACAAAGCTCGCTGCCATCAAAGATTTTGAATCCGTGTTGGCACTGGGGTTGATCGAAGCGGCAGAAAAGTTGAACAGCCAAAATGCCGTCGACACAAACAATCCCTTTGTTGTGGAAATACTCTCTGCTATTGAAGCAAGAACCGCTGCCAAAAAGGCAAAAAACTACGCCGAAGCCGATGCCATTCGTGCAGAACTGCTAAAGAAAGGTGTAGAACTCATTGACAGCAAGGACGGAACAACCTTCAAAATAAACAAGTAAATTTTTTGTGAACAAGAAGGAAATCGCTTTACAAAAGAAAAAAAGTGTGCTACAATACCCATGCTTGCAAAAAAGCAAGCCACATTATACGGATACACGGTCTGCGGAATAAAGGATCGAGAGGATGCCCAAAAAGTGTCCTCAGAGTCTGATCACCCACCGCTCGCCTTGTATACCGAGAAAAATCGAATTGAAAGGTGAAAAAACAATGTTATTCAAAGACGACAAGCAAGCAATCATCGCAGAATACGCTACGCACGAAGGCGATACAGGTTCTCCTGAAGTGCAGATCGCAATTCTCACTGCCAGAATCAACCAGCTCACCGAGCACTTGAAGGTCAACAAAAATGACCACCACAGCCGCAGAGGTATGCTGAAGATGGTCGGTCACAGAAGAAATCTTCTCGGTTATCTGCAGAAGAAGGATATCGAAAGATACCGTGCGATCATCGCAAGACTGAACATCAGAAAGTAAAACCGTTTGGGGATGCCGCAAATTTTCATTTGTTGCATCCCCTTATCACTGTAAAGAGGTTTATTTTTCGGTATGATGCGCTTTAGCAATTAAAAATGCTTTTTTATCTTAAAAATGTAAAAGTGCGTCTTTAAGTGCTGAATCGCCATACCGTGTGAATAAAGAAAGAATCAAGAAGATTGAAAGGAAAAAGAAACATGGTAACATCCTCTAAGCTTGAATTCAAAAATTTCAAAGCATTTGAGACCACTCTTGCCGGCAGAACACTGCGTGTAGAGACCGGCAAAATGGCAGGCCTTGCAAACGGCTCCTGTCTCATCAGTTACGGCGAGACCACTATTCTCGCGACCGCTACCGCATCCGCAAAGCCGAGAGACGGCATTGATTTTCTGCCGCTTTCCGTTGACTTTGATGAAAAAATGTACGCTGTCGGAAGAATTCCCGGCGGCTACCTCAGAAGAGAAGGCAAGCCTTCCGAAAAGGCAATTCTGACCTCCCGTGTCATCGACCGTCCGATCAGACCCCTGTTCCCGAAAGATTTGCGCAACGATGTTGCACTCGGATTGACGGTCATGAGCGTAGACTATGACTGCGCGCCGGAGATTGTCGGCATGATCGGCGCCTCCATCGCGCTTTCCATCTCCGACATTCCGTGGAACGGACCGATCGCAGGCGTGCAAGTCGGTCTTGTTGACGGAAAACTTGTCATCAACCCCGGACAAGCAGAAAGAAAAGTATCCGACCTTCAGTTGACCGTTTCCGGATCAATGGAAAAGGTCGTGATGATCGAAGCAGGTGCAAACGAAGTTGATGACGAAACAATGTACAAGGGCATCATGTTGGCACATGAAGAGATCAAGAAACTGGTCACATTCATCAATGAGATCGTTAAGGAAGTCGGCAAGCCGAAGTTCTCCTACCCCTCTTGCGAACTAGATCACGATATGTTCGATGAAGTGTTTGCATTCTGCGAGAATGCGCTTATGGAAGCGCTGGATACTGACGACAAGACGGTAAGAGATGCCAAGATGGTTCCCATTCAAGATGCCATCGAAGAGAAATTCTCTGAAAAGTACCCTGACATCGCCACCGTTATGCCGGAACTCATCTACAAACTGCAAAAGAAGGTTGTTCGTCGCTGGTTGCTCGTTGACAAAAAGAGAGTCGACGGCAGAAAAATGGACGAAATCAGACCGCTTGACGCACAGGTGGACCTACTTCCGCGAGTACATGGTTCCGGTATGTTTACAAGAGGTCAGACACAGGTACTGTCTATAGCAACGCTCGGCACGCTCGGCGATGCACAGGAACTTGACACCATCGACGAAGAAACCTCAAAGAGATATATGCACCAGTACAACATGCCCGGCTTCTCCACAGGCGAGGCTAAAGCAATACGTTCCCCCGGTCGTCGTGAGATCGGTCACGGCGCTCTTGCAGAGAGATCGCTCATTCCGGTGCTTCCTTCCGTTGAGGAATTCCCTTATGCCATCCGTGTCGTTTCAGAAGTCATCTCTTCCAATGGCTCGACCTCTCAGGCTTCCGTTTGCGGTTCAACCCTTGCATTGATGGCAGCAGGTGTGCCGATCAAAGCACCGGTTGCCGGCATTTCCTGTGGACTGATCACTGCTGAAGACGGCTCTTGGGATGTTATGGTCGACATTCAGGGACTTGAAGACTTCTATGGTGACATGGACTTCAAGGTAGCAGGCACCAAGAAAGGCATCACCTCCATTCAAATGGATCTAAAGGTCGATGGTTTAACTCCCGAGATCATCAAAGCGGCTCTTGAAATGACCCATAAAGGCAGAGATTATATCATCGATGATGTCATTCTCAAAGCCATCCCCGCTCCCAGAGCAGAAGTTTGCGCAACCGCGCCAAAGATGATTACCATGCACATCAAGCCCGAAAAGATCAGAGAGGTCATCGGCAAGGGCGGCGAAGTGATCCAGAAGATCCAAGCGGACTACGGTGTAAAGATCGATATCGAAGAGGACGGCACCGTTTACATCGCTTCTCCCAATCGCGATGGTGCGCTCGGCGCACAGAAGGTCGTGGAAGGGATCTGCTTCGAGCCGGAAGCAGGTGCTATCTATACCGGAAAAGTCACACGTATCATCCCGATCGGTTGCTTCGTAGAGTTTGCCCCCGGTAAGGAAGGTATGTGCCACATCAAGGATCTCGACATCAACTATGTTGCAGAGGTCGAAGATGTTGTAAAGGTTGGCGACATCATCACCGTCAAGTTCCTTGGCGTAGACGATAAGGGCAGACTGAATCTTTCAAGAAAAGCTACCATGCCCGGCTACACCGAATCCGCCGAGAAAAAGCCAAGAGAAGGCAGAGGCGAAAAAAGAGAGGGTGGCGAGAGAAGAGAGCGTAGAGATAGCGGAAGAGGTGAGCGCAGAGAACGTGCACCGAAAGAACCGCGCTACGAACGCACTCCTCGCAAAGAAAAGCAGGTAGAGGAAGCGCCCAAAGCAGAGGAAGCGCCCAATGTAGAAACCGCCAAGGAAGAAAAGAAGGGATTTTTCTCCTCTCTGTTCGGCAAGAAAGACTAATTGAATAAACCAAAAAGGAATTGTGACCGTACACGGTGCAATTCCTTTTTCCATATTATATATCACGATCATTGCCCCTTTTTTAACAAGGGTAAATACAAGGGCAAGCAACACTTTCCTGATTTCGTTGCTCACCCGTAAAAAGTAGATTTATTTCATTGCGCGCATGGCATTTAGTATGGCAATGATCGACACTCCCACATCCGCAAAAATAGCGAACGTGCCGGCATATGCAGAAAGTCCGCTCAGTGCAGGAAAAACCGCCGTCAACGCCAATAAGATCATCACAGCAAACTTGACTGTAAGTGCAAAAATAATGTTTTGGTGCACAATGCGCACCGTTTTGCGCGCGATCGCGATTGCCTTGTAAACATCCGATGGCTTGTCATTCATCAGCACCACATCGGCAGCTTCAATCGCGGCGTCCGAGCCAAGCGCACCCATCGCGACGCCGACATCCGCTCTTGCCAGAACCGGAGCATCATTGATACCGTCACCCACAAAAAGGAGCGTTGTGCGTTGCGCTTTCTCCTCCATCAATTGCTCTGCCAGCTGCACCTTATCCTCCGGCAATAATTCGGCACGAAAGTCATCCATTCCAATCTCTTTTGCAACGTTTTCTGCTACCACTTTGCGGTCACCTGTCAACATAACCGTTTTAACACCTGCGTTTTTCAGCGCAGAAACAGCATCACACGCATCTTCTTTGATCTGATCTTCAAGGAGAATATAGCCAAGATATTCACTTCCTCGGGAAAGATGAATAGCACTTCCCTCTTCGGGTGTTTCCAAAGCCCTTGCTCCTTGATCCGCCATCAGTCTCAGATTGCCTGCATAGATCTCTTCCCCGTTAATACATGCGCAAAGCCCCCGTCCTGGGAGTTCTGTACTCTGCTCATTTGTCGGCAGAGTCAATCCCTTTGCCGCATTTCTGATGGCAACACCAAGCGGATGGGTACTGTATTCTTCAGCAGATGCCGCAAGGGCAAGAAGCTCCTCTTCCCGTCCGTTCACCGCAACGACAGATCTCACCGAAAAATTACCTTCCGTCAATGTTCCCGTCTTGTCAAAAACAGCGATCTTCGTTTTGGCAAGCGATTCAACGAACGCCGAACCTTTGATGAGAATACCTTTTGCCGATGCACCGCCGATGCCGCCAAAAAAGGCCATCGGCACAGAAATCACCAATGCGCAGGGGCAAGATACGATCAAGAACATCAATGCCGCACGCACAAAACGATACCATGTTCCGGAAAATCCCCAATTTCCACTCGTGATCCCGATAAACACTGGCGGCAGAATGGCAATCAGTGCCGCAATGCCGGTCACAGTCGGCGTGTAGATCCGTGCAAAGGAGGAGATGAAATTCTCACTCTTGGCTTTATTTGCGCCGGCACTCTCCACCAACTCCATGATCTTTGAAACAGTAGATTCCGAAAATGACTTACTGACTTTCACTTTTAAACTGCCGGACAGATTGATACACCCGGCAACGACACTGTCCCCGACTTCCACCGCTCGTGGCAGACTCTCCCCGGTAAGTGATGCGGTGTTCAGTTCCGAGCGTCCCTCAACGATCATTCCGTCAAGCGGAATCCGCTCGCCAGGAAAGACGATAATGCTCTCGCCGATTGCCACTTCCTCCGGCGACACCTTCACATGCGCGCCGTCTCTTTCAACATTTGCAAACTCAGGCATCATATCAAGAAGCGACGAAACCGACTTTCGCGATCTGCCGATTGCAACATTTTCAAACAGTTCACCCACACGAAACAGCAACATGATTGCCACCGCTTCATGCGCTTCATGCGCATCCTGTTCCACCACGCAAAGGAGCAACGCGCCGAGCGATGCCACCGTCATCAGCAGGTCCTCATCGAAGACCTGTCCGCCAAACAGTTTTTCCACCGCTTCTTTGAGAACATCCCAACCGATAAAAAGGTAGGGAATGGTCATGATCAGTACAGCTGTCCACCAGGCAGGAGAGAGCAACCGATTTACTGCGAATGCTACCGCAAACAGCGCTGCCGCGATCAGAATGCGGCAGATCATTTTTTTCTGCTTTTTACTCATAGTTCATCCTCAGATCTTCAATTCACAATCGCTGTCCACACTTTTTACCGCTTTAACTGCTGCCGCAAGAACAGCGTCCACTCGGTTATCCTGCACATCCAAAATCATTTTTTGCGCCATAAAACTGATCGTCACCGAATTAACACCCTCCAACGCCGCGATCTTTCTCTCCATTTTTGCCGCGCAATTTGCGCAATCCAGATTTTCCATTTTGATGATCTTTACCATGTGATCTTTCCTCCCTATATGCTATTCTGCAACATGATCAAGTCCCTGTAACAGGATCAACCGTACATGCTCGTCACACAAGCTGTAAAAAACAGCTTTACCTTCCCTGCGACAACGCACCAAGCGCGCCGTCTTCAACACGCGCAACGAATGCGAAACTGCAGAAAGGCTCATTTCAAGACGTTCTGCAATACTCCCAACGCACGCCTCCCCTTCAAGAAGTGCGGAAAGAATACGCAGTCTGGTTTCATCTCCGAAAACCTTAAACAGTTCCGCCAATTCAAAAAGAAGTTCTTCATTTTCAAGGCGCTCCTCTTCTTCTCGCGTGTAACGCGGATGATCCGAATGTAGGCACTTCTCTCTCTTTACCTCTTCCATTTTGCCACTCCTTTTAAAAGATTGAACAATCATTCAACTGTTCATGCGTTTATTATATACCTTATCGTCTGCCTTGTCAATAGTTTTTTGAAAAATCAAAAAAATTTCCCGATTGCCTTAACGGCAATCGGGAATAATGCCTAATCCAATATTATACTAGTCTTCGCGCTTTTTCATTGCAACGACTGTGATTGCACAGCAGGCAAGCGTAACAGCGGAAAAGAAACCGATCGCAACAGTGTTATCACCGGACTTGACATCATACTGTGCTGTGAGAGTCACATCTTCTGCGGGCATAGTTGTGGGAACCGCCTTATCCCATCCGGTAAAGGTATATCCATCCTTCTCAACAGCGGTCGGAGCAGTGATCGGTGCACCGAACTTAACTCTGCCTTGGGTGTATGCGCCGGTAGCGGTACCACCTTCAAGATTCCATGTAAGAATATAACTGTTTCTGGTGTAGAACAGTTTCAGTGTGGTAGAACCGTCTTCTTCCACGATCGCCTCTTTGATAGTACCTGCGATCGTCGCATCAAAGGTAAAGCCTTCAAAGGTCTTTTCGGTCGCAGTTGCGGTTTCGCCTGCAGTTACAGAGCCGGATTCAGTCATTTGAATGGTATAAATTCCATCCAACCCCTCTACCCAGTGCTCTACGGTATAACCGTAGGAAGGCTTTTCCGCAACAACAAGGGTAGCATCCTCACGGATCATGAGAAGAGCCGCCTCTCCGTCATTTGTACCTCCTTCATAAGCCCATCCAAAGGGCACTTCCACTGTACTGAGTTCTGAAACAAGTGCAACGACTGTCGAAATCTGAACGTCTGCCGGCAGGAAGGTGGTGTAAAGCACATTTCCTTTAAGGTCCTTAAAGGTTGCCTTGAAAACACCGGTAGTCGTCGCAGTCACATCGAAATTCTGAACAATCTGTTCGCTATCAATAAACATTTTGATCTGGTCAATGTACTCTGCAACAGATCCGTATTTTCTCGCAACCTCATCAATCCACTCAAGGGTGGAAACTGATGTAGTATAATTAAAACGGAACACAGAATTACCGCTATAATAATCTACGAGCGTATGCGCTTTGAGATCAGCCGGAATTTTACTCAAAAGATCGGAAAGTTTCGCCTTGCCACCCTCGAATTTGTCTTCGAATTTGTTGAGCGCTTTCAACGTATATTCGATTGCGCGGTCGATATATTTGTTACCGCTCTCATCAATGGCCTGTAGTGCAGTCCTGATCTCTTCAAGCGTAATACTTTCAAGAAGTGCATCATACTCTGCGCCGCTTGTGGTGTAGAAGTTCAAAATCTTAACCTTGAAGGATTCATCCACTTCTTCGGATGCCAACAATTCTCTGTAAAGCGATGCCGCCGCTTCGGGAGAAACCGCATCGACTACAAAGGTCCCCTCTTCGTTCAGCGCATATGTGAGGTACTCTGCGATCTTGTCGGAACCATCATTGATCTTAGACATATTTCCTTCGAAACAAACGTCAAAACCAAAACCAACATTCTCACCATAAAGCACGGTGTCAAACATTAGGGAAAGGAATACTTCTCCGGAAGCAAGATCTGCAAATGCAGACGCAGACGGAACCAACCCAAGGAGCACCTTCTCGATCGCCGCGGGATGAAGCTTGAACATCTGCGTGCTCGGAACGGTGTAATTTTCCCCGGTGTAGATCTCAACATCATTAAGATTAATATAGGGAATCTGTTCCGTAATGAAACGATTGATGATGGGCATCCATTTTTCCTTGATCATGGTCTTATCGGCTGAGCCGATAAACTCACCCATATCTTCGATCGTCAGAACCTCAAAAATCAAAGCAACGATTTCCGAGCGGATCTGGGAGGTTGCACCCGCATAATAATTACGAAAAGCCGCCATATTCAAAGTATTATCAGGATTGATCATTTCGCTCAAAGTTTCATCGCCGATCAAATCGCGCAATTCGTCTTTGTCTACAGCCTCCATCAATTCTTTGATCCACTCGGTGAATTCCGGAGTCTCAAGAACAAGGTCGAGAAGCGCGTATTCCTCTACGATCTCTTTCATCACTTCAACGGGAACAATGTCGAACACCATGTTTCCCGTGACCTTCTTCTCTTCTGCCATGGTCTGCAACGCAGCTATAACAGAAGCGAGCGTGCGCTCCTGCAAAATACTGTAGATCTCGTCGGGAATCATCGAGATCAGATCATCCTTGGTGATATCTCCTTTCTTTACAACTTCATTGAGTTTATCCGCAGCCAGAATGACATGGAAAACACCATTTTCATACTCCACACGATAGAAATCATTCTCTTCTACCCTGACTGTCGGATCTTCTGCCGATCCGCCGATCGCCAAACCGGAACAGATCGGCACAATCATCAAAAGGCAAAGAAGGATCGAGAGCACTCGCTTGAAAACAGAATTGCTTTTCATAAGAACCTCCTAATATCTGTGTATAGACAATATCCTATACAACTATTCACTTTATTTTAGCACATTTTCTTTGATTTTGCAATCATTTTTTAAAACTTTTTTCAAAAATGTGCACGTCTAAAATCATTTTTCAGAGCGGAATGGTCTTCGTTTTTTCCTGACAAACAAAGCAACCGCTCCCGCAAGCAGCAGTATACCGCCTGCAATAGGAAGATAAACAGTAAAGATTTTGTTGCTGTTATAGGGGGATCGATAGGTATCGCGCGGATCTTCTTTGACTGTTTTTTTGAACTGCGCGGTGTACCGGACATCTTTGGTGACCGTCTCCACCATCGGCATCCATCCGCTAAAGGTGTACAAATATCCTTCTTCCGCCTCTTTGGAGGGCGCTTCCGGCAATATCACTGTATCACCATAGCGATAGTTTTGCGCTTCGTATACCTTTCCGTCCACCACAAACGTGACAGTATAGACGATTGTTTCAAATACAACGGAGATCTCCACTGCTCCCTGTGGCATAACAAAGCCGAAATCTCCTTCCGTCATGACCTCTTTTCCGTCCGCGGTAGTAACTATAAACTTAGCGATCTTGTTTCCGGGATCGGCAAAGCATTCCACTGTTATCGTTTCCCCCATAGCGGCATATGTTTTGTCAACGTGCGCTGTTCCGGAACCGGTAAAGTTTAACTCTACCTGATAAACCGCAGAGATCCGATATTCTCCCATACCCATAGCCCAGAAGGAGATCGTTCCGTTGGTGTAATTGCATGGAACTTCCGTCTCTTCCCCACTCTCCGACTTGTAATACAGGGTGATCAATTCATTTTCCGACCCCATGTATGGTAACTGCACCAATACCGGCTCCGCAAGCGCTCCGATCTGCCCCGTTTCAGTCTTAACAGCGAGCAGATACCGCCCGTCATCCGTTTTCCTAAGAGAGATTTCTTGGAGCAAAGAGAGGGCATTCACGGCATTCGTTGAAATGGAGACCGTTCCTTCCGGCATCTTTAACTCCAAGCCTTTTCCGGATGCCATAGCCATTCCGATCAACGTCGGCATATCACAAACATTCTCCATCGTCTTCACCAAAAAGCTGTTCGTTTTTTCTTCCACCGTCAGTTTTTCGGGCGGAATCATCTTGTAGACCGCCGTGTAAACAGCATCTCCGCTCACCTGCGCAACCGCCTTATCCCATCCTTCAAAGCGATAGCGGATTCCGTTTTCACTGTATTCGTCAGGTGGAATCGGCGCACTCGGAGTGTCACCGTAATACATCGTAAAGTCGGTTTTCTGATCTAAATAACGGAACGTCACGGTATACGCTCTTACGGTTTTGGAAAACTGTGCAGTATACTCGGCACCGGCTGTCACGATCTCGATCGGAGATGACCAACCGGAGAAGGTGTAGTGATACTGTGCGTCAGACGCCTTGGTCGGCGTCACAGGAGGAATCGGCAACTGCCCATACGGCACAGTCGTCGTCTCGGTCTTACCTTCAACCTTCCATTTAACGGTATATCGATTCAGTTCCTCCTTATAAGAAGCATATACCGACAGGCTTTCTCGGACATTTGAGAGATCGACCGCCGTTCCGTCATAATTCTTCCAACCGGAGAAGGTATAATGATATTTCGCCGTCGATGGGCGTTTCGGATCTTTGCCGTAATCAGCAGAAGAACCACTTTCCACAACAGCCGTTTTCAAAAGCGTTCCATCCCAGTCGTAAAAAGCCACCGTCGGATAGTCGGAAGGAACGAGCGGAAGATCGACTGTCGTAAACAGAGTAAAAATCGCTTCTTTCGAAGTGTCTCTTAAAGTCAGCGTTCCGTCTTTCACTGCCTGCGCCAGAGCAGAGACCGTCTCACCGAACACCGGTTTGATCGGCTCATCCGGATAGACGACCGCCTGCGGCTTGGTCGGTTCAGCAACCGTTTGTGGTTTAGTCGGCTCGGTCAGTTCCTCCGCCCATGTTTTGGTCGGCTCGGTCACGACTTCCGGCAGATTTGTCGGCATCAAGACCGGATCGGGTGCCGTCAGTGTCATATCACACTCCGGATAAACCGTCCCCGAAGGATCCGCGGTATTCCGATCCACAAGATGCTGTTCTGCTGCCAATACTTCCGCAAGAGGCTTATTTGCCTTATATACCACCCAATCATAACTAAGCGTCGTTTCATCGTCAAGCGCAGTACTGAGTACATACAAGTGCGCAATGAAATTCTGATAACGTTCCAGTTTTCCTTCCGAACTCAAAACTGCGCGCACCGGTCCGTTTTTGTAAAGAGAATTAAGACTACTGTACAGCAAAATAAAATAATCTCTGATATCGGTATAGTACGCTTGATAATAGGCAAAGCGTTCTCTGTCGGTCTTCAGCGCTTTATATGCGGAAAGCAGTTCCTTTAATGCAACCGTCGCGTTGCCCGCGTTGTCAATATCTCTTGCATCACACCCTCCCTGCTCGATCAATTGCTGCTTTTTTGAAACGACATTGGCAACAGTATCGCCCATCAACGTCGCATACATCTGATGCCCCTCCGAGTCGGTCAAAAAAATCGCATCCATTACAAACAGTTTGTCCGTTGCCGCGCGGCAGGCAGTCAGATATTTTTGATAATCCGGATAGAGCGCATCATATTCTTGTTTTTTAACCAAATACGCCCGATACACTTCTAATGTACGATCATATTCCGCTTTTTCCTGTAAATATGCCTGATAATCGGCAACAGCCTCGTCATAGACCGCCTTTTTCTCAAGGAATGCACGATATTCCGAAAGTTCTTCCCGATACTTTTCCATAGCAGCAAGGTGATCGCGATAAGCAGCCATTTCTTTTTCATACGTTATCAATGCTGCGCGATAGTTCTCATAGTCCGTTATATCACTTAGGTACTCTTCATATATACGCTCATATTGTTTTTCCGCTTCCACCGCTTTTTGCCCGGCATAATATGCACGATTAGCAAGTTCTGCCCAAACCGTAGCATCCAATGTCACAGTCATCCGATAATGAACGGTCAGGATAAGTTCCTTCGAAACATCCGCATCGAAAAGTTGCGCAATATAACCGCCGTTCTTTTTGATGAAAGAAACGCTTTTTTCTTGAGAGACCGTCAATTTATCCGGGATCCACTGCATCTTTTTACCGTTCACCGCAGTATAACTGTACGGCATTGCCGTCACCGTTAATATTCCATCGCAGTATGCGGTATCGACCGAAGAAGTCGGTATGCAGTTGAGATAACGAAAACTGTCCCCGCTACTCAATAGGTACTGACTCTCCGCATCCCCCGGATACGCCCCGTCGATCTTCAGGATCAGTTCGGAAAGTGTAAATTCTTTATAGGCATTGTCCGGCGCCTGATAAGCAAACGTATCTTCCGAGGCTGAAGAAGTCAGCCTTGCCATCGGCAAAGCAGTCCACAAAAACGAAATCACAAGGATCAGCGCGCATGCACACCTGAAATTTATTCTTTTCACCACTTCAGATCATCCTTCGGTCACCCGAAAGTCCTTCCTAGTTAATTGTACCTGTTTATTTTACCATAAAGCAAAGTCTCTGTCAATGATATCCACCCCATTTTTCTCGACAACTACCGAGGTTGTTTTGCGCGACCGTACTCACAAACATCAAAAAGGACTATACTGCCGCATAATCCTTTTCATCACCGTCAGTCGATATTCCTTTACATGCCCAACTGCTCGCGCATATATGCCATTAGGTCGATTTCCTCATCGGTAACCCCACATGCCATTTTCAGTTCCATAACCGAACGCCCTATCTTTCCCCCGAACAGCATCCTAAAAACACGCACGATCCAAAAAAACGGAAGTAAAACTGGAGCCTTTTTTAAGATCGGAAACACTGTCACCATTGAGGAATAGGGCATAAAAACGCGCTTAAAAAGATAGATCAACGTTCCATTATGCCTTTTTTTACCGGCGATCCGATTTCGCACCGTGCCGTACACTCCTCCGTTCATAATATAATGAAGAAGGACCTCAGACCGTTTGTCCCATTCTCGTCCCGAAAAGCAGGACTCCGCAAGATCATTGATTCCCTCTGCAAACCGCAAAATGCCTGCTTTTTCAAGCAGTTCCTTGGCAACAATATAATTTAAACCCATCCGATGTGCTATGATCCAAACATCCATTAATGAGCGGATCCCACAACCGCCAGAAAGAAAATGATAATAGATATGTGCAAAAAAATGAAAGACAAAAAACGGATCGGTAAATTTGTATCTGCAATTTTCATCGGGGACGGCATAAGACCACACGTCCTTTAATACCGTGTCAATATTATCCTTGTTTTCCAAAATACTGAAATGCAGTTCCAAATGGACTCTTGAGGGCGAATAGAGAGAAATATCGTGATAATGTCGCTCTTCAAAAAGGTATCCCTTTTTGACCAACGCATCGGTTGCCGCTTCCAGATCTTCCTCATGAACAAGAATGTCGATATCGCAACTGGTACGCATACTTTCCTTCGGATAGTATGGACGAATGACCGAACCCTTTAGCGGTATATAAATGATTTTTTTCCCTTCGAGGATATCGGTAATCTCGCAGTATGTCGCCTTCATACGCTCATAACGGTAGAGAGAAAGCATCTCCTCTTTATTGAATTGCGACGCTGTTTTTTCGGTCATCACACCATACTTGTAAAGCGCACCCGACACGATATGTGCCAAATCATGACTCTTTGAAAGCTCGTAAAGCGACAAGATGACCTCAGGAGTAAGTTGCTTTTTGAAAGCTTCATCCGGCATTCCTTCCGTCAATTCGAAAAAGAGTATCTGTATGAAAATCCCCTGTAGAGTCCGCTGTTTCATAGCACTTATCCCCTTTGAACGTTATCCTTTGACCGAGCATTTTGATTTTTTAAGTATAACATACCAAAAGCAAAAAATCAACCGTTTTTTCGCAAGAAAAGCATCCTCTCGACACGCCGACAAAAGTGCTAAACAGGAATTCTTTATCTTTCTGTATAACCCTGCCGTTTTTCAGCAAAACTGTTATCGTGGTGTTAAACCGAGAGGAGTTTTGCTTATGTACTATTCGAAAGTCGACATCTGTGGAGTCAACACTTCGAAATTAAAAACACTTGAGCCTTCCGAGACAGACGACCTTTTAAAAAAGGCAAAAGCGGGAGACAAAACAGCCCGTGCCGCTCTTATCAACGGCAATTTACGGTTGGTATTGTCTATTATTCAGCGTTTTGTCGGTAGAGGGGAAAATATGGACGACCTGTTTCAAGTCGGAACGATCGGACTGATCAAATCCATCGATCATTTCAATACCGATCTGGATGTCCGCTTTTCCACCTATGCCGTGCCGATGATCATTGGAGAGATCCGGCGCTATCTCAGGGACAACAATACGATCCGTGTCTCCAGATCACTACGAGATCTTGCCTACCGCGCTCTGCAAGCGCGAGAGCGGCTCTCCGCAAAAATGGAAAAAGAACCAAGTGTAGATGAGATTACAGCCGTACTCAACGAAGAACGCCCGGAAGAACCGCACGATGTGCAAGAAGTGGCAACCGCCCTTGATGCCATCGCCACGCCGATGTCACTGTTTGATCCGATATACAACGACTCCGGCTCAGGAGATGCCGTTTATCTGATGGATCAACTCAGCGATCCTTCCGCATCCGACGAAAGTTGGCTTGAATCGCTCGCTCTCAAAGAAGCACTGGATCATTTGTCCGAGAGAGAAAAAAAGATCATCGCAATGCGTTTTTACAGAGGAAAAACGCAAATGGAGATCGCCCGAGAGATCGGCATTTCACAAGCACAGGTCTCGCGGTTGGAAAAAACGGCGCTCGAGCGGATCAAAAAATTTTTTTGACCGCTCCCTCTTCTCCAATTTCATCAGGGGCACGGAAAATGGCAAGGGCCTTTTCCGCGCCCTGACGATCACAGTGCTTGAATCCGCGCAAATTGCATTTTTTATGCAGCAAGCAATGCTTTTGCATGAAAAATCCCCTTAAAGCAGTCTCAAAAACTCTTTTTGAGCATCTGTATTAAGGGGATTATATAATTCTGCTCTACAAGAGCAAGATCATACCATTACGCACCTAATTATTCATGAAAGGTGAACGAGCAAAAATAAGCCCATCCACAAACGTGGACGGACTTATTCATTAGGACTGCTCCTGTGATTTGCGGCGCTTATACACCACCAAAAGAACTAAAACAAGACCAACTACACTCGCAAGAGCAATATACAAGTGCATATTTGTTGTATCACCTGTTTTTGGGGGCTTGGGATCATCGGGATCAATTGGTAATTCTTCAACCTTGAATTGCCAATCAAGATAGCCAACGGCTTCCTGATATTCATTTCCAAGATCTATCGGTACATCCAATGTGACATTCAAACTGATTTCCGCCCCCGAATAGAAAGTACCGAGATACACCCATTCGGTAAGCTGTGCTGTTTGGTCGGCAGGAGCGTCAAAAAGGTTGGAAGAACCTTCTTGAGATACCTTTAGGTTCAACTTTGATAAAAAGTCATTTGAACCTTCTTGTGCGCCAAGCGAACGGATATACAACTTGATCTTTACATCGTTCGAAACATCATTCTTGATATATACCTTTTGAGTTATACCATCGCCGGGCATAACATCCTTAAAATCGGTAAACAAGTCTGTGGGAGAATATTCGCTACCGGGTTCAAAAATAAATTTCTTTGAATCACCGTCAAAAGTAACCGTACCGGCAGCTAAAACATCAACCGTCATACTCATCATCAAAGTAATTACACCGATAAGGACAAATATCTTTTGCATTAATTTTTTCATATTCATCCTCCTTTACTTGATAATAAGCGTAGAACCATTAACACCGCTAACTCCGCTATTCCACTGTTCGAGAATAACCTTAGTGGGGAGAGATTGGATAGATGATGCCACGATCTCCACCGAAAGATAATAACCATCCGGTACCGTAGCACCGTCTTTTAACGAACAGTCTTCAATCAGTACGTTGGTTTCATTCCCAATATCAACCGGAAGTTTGTAATACCAATATCCGTCAGAGCCTTCCTGCCAATTCGTGCCAGTTGCATATGTAATAACATAATCGCTACCCTCAACAGGCTTTTTGGCAGTCACCTTGGATTTATCATCTGACATCCAAGTCACAACAACCTTTGCGCGGATATAACTCTGCACATCACCGGTATTCTTAATGGTTACGTTTGATTTCGTGGTTCCATCAAAGTCTTCTTTCACCTCACAGGCAACATAAGCGTCTGTAAAGGTATTTTCCAACGGCTGTGTGCTCGTAAACACATATGCTATTGTTGCACATGCAATGATCGAACATAGAATCGCAACGATGGCAATGATCAAACACTGTTTCTTTTTTCGATTTGCTTTGCAGTGGTGATGAGCAGGAATGTAATGTTTTCCTGAATCATTTTCGTTATACATTAACAATTCCTCCTCTCTTATTTAGCTGTTCCATTAAAGATATTCACATTATAGGTATCACCGTCAAGCCATTTCTCCTCGACTCTTTTGTTTACAAATGTGACCTCGTTTTCTTCGGTAGGCGAAAGTGTTATTGTTTGTTCATTTTTTCCGTCCGTAGGCTCATATCTCCAAGACCAATCTGTTTGCTCCGTAATGGTGTATTTTCCAATAGGAAGATCGGTAATGGTGATCTGACCGTCACCGTGAATGGTTACGGTAAGATCAATACCTTCAGTAACAGTTCCGTCAACGCCCTTCACATCGAAAATAAAGGTCTGATTCACATCAATGCTATAATCCGCATTTTCAGGGTATGCTTTTTTGATAGTCAAATCCGCATTACTTGCTTCAAACTTTGCGTAATAAGTAGCTTCTTTGTAAAGTCCGTCGGCATTTTTCTGAGGTAGTATCTTGCCTGTACTGCTGTCAACCCACGATGAATCTACGGGAGTTTTGCAATCCTCATCCGAATACCAACCCACAAATCTATAACCATCGTCCGGCGTCGGAACGGAACCGTTTACAGTGCCGCTGATAATCAGTACGTTTTCAGAACCGATACTCACTTTACCGCTACCAACGGGTACATATTGAATGGTGATATTCTTTTCCTGATAGTAGAAAATGATCACATTTCTTTCGGAAGCGGCAGCAAGGGTAAGCGTACGGGTAGTCGTGCCGATCAACTCATATCCGGAAATTTCCTTAGAAGTTGCAGACACTTGTTGACCGTAAATGCCGCTTCCGGATGTTTCGTCTGCTAAAGGTTTATTTGTACCGCTCTCAAGATATTTAACCGTGTAGTTCACTTCTATACGGTCATAGAAAAGTTCTATCAACAAACCTTCAGACGTCAATGTACCCGATACTGTCGTTCCCGTGACTTCAGTTACTACGCCATTAACCTTTGATTTCTTACCGACAAACTCAAAGCCTGAAATAGTAAGAGCTTCTCCGGAGTACACGCTGCCAATATCGCCGATCGCTTCTATAGAACGATACTCGGTATAACCATCGCCCGAAAGATTTTGAACATAATGGGCGATACGGTAATAAGCGTGTGTTTCATCTTTGCTATAGTAGAAAGTAATAACATTCTGATCGGGATTATCGGCAGAGAGAACAAGGCGCTTTTGATATGCGTCAGGCATATAACCATCAATCCACACAAACTTTTCGGTCACAACGGCTTTTTTGTTATCTGCAACATACTTAGCCGATATCTTTTCCTCTCCGGTCTCCTTATCTACATAACGAACCGTATACGGTACAGATTCCTTTGCCACATACTCAAATGTAAATACATTATTACCATCTACGCTCATCGTTACGGTATGACTATTGGTTGTGGGGAAATAGCCTTCCTGATAGCCCGAGTAAAGTTCCGAACCGCCTTTTGCAAGGAATGTCTTATTCATACCGGCAAGAGTACTGCCGATCGTAGGATCGGCGATCTGCGTATCCGTTCCTTTAAGTTTGTAATAGACCTCATATTTAACGGGAACCTTTGAATTCCATTTTGCATAAATGGCCATATCCTTGATAATCGGCATATTGTTAAACACAAATGCTTTCTCTGTACCGTCCTCATCAACATAGAACCATCCGGCAAAGGTGTAGTTACCGTTCTCAACAGTCTCATCGGGTGCAGACGCTAAATTTCTATGCTCAACAAGCTGTGTAGTGCCAAGCTGTTTTTTCAAAGTTGCGTCAAGATAAACCTTCACTTCGTGCTGAACAGGCGCCCATTTTGCGTAAAGAGTCAAGTTTCCGGCAGGCATTTTTTGATTTTCAAAATCATACTCCGTACCGTCAAAACATTCGGGAGTCGTGTACCAACCCTTAAACTCATATGCATTCGGCTCTAATGTAGACGGATATTCAGGAACAAAGGAACTCACCAAATTTCCGTTAGCGTCCTTAACATCCTTCATAGGATACTGATACATAATACCCGATACAGTTTTTGCAATGGTATTGACATTTTGAAAACTCAACGTAACACGATTACGAGTATAGTACAAAAAGACATTGCTATCGGAAGTAACTACACCACCTTGTACTTTCGACAAACCCATAATTTCTTTTTGATTCCAAGTACCACTGGAATTTACTTCTTGATAATACAGTTCACTCTTATCATAATAAACTCCATTATACAGCTTACGCTCATTTCCGTTTTCCGCGCTTGTTTGATCAAAACTTTCAAACATATAATAAAGATATACTTTTGAACCGCCGGTAACGGCTTCAGCATATTTTAAATGATCGGTAGTATCGCACAGATCTGAGGTCATATTGATACGCTTTGAAACGGCAGTACTGCTACTAATGCCATCAATTTTCCAACCATTCAATGTAATATCGGGAAAATCAGCGGCAGTAGGCCATTCATTGCCGATCGTCTGCTCATATTTAGCCGAAACCACATAGATCACATTACTCTCGCTGTTTCGGTTGCATTGGTTTGTATGCGTATGCTCAAGTTTCGTACAAGCACTGTAGCAACTGTCGGTATGGGTGTGTTCGCTTTTTCCGCAAGAATAAACATAACAACTGTCGGTATGGGTGTGTAAGACATCTTTATAGCAAGCGTCAGAATGGGTGTGTATAGTGTCTTTATAGCAATCATCCGTATGAGTATGAATACCGGAACAAGTCGTCGGTGCAATCGAACCGGATGATGTATTTCCCGAATAATGATACCAAGTACCATTTATGTATATGTATGTAAACCGTCCACTGTAAACTTGACCTTCCGATGGATCACTGGGTTTTCCTGCACCGCTCAAAATAGCTGCATCTCCAACACCCTCATAACATGAAGTAGTATGCGTTGTATGTTCATCTTTTCCGCAAATCAAGCAATCACTTGTATGCGCTGTATGTTCATTTTTTCCGCATATCAAACAATCACTCGTATGCGCGGTATGCTCGGGTAAAGCGCAACTAAGTTTTTCACAACTTGCATTGTGAGTATGCTCGGTCAATGTGCAAATCAGTTTACTGTTACAGCCCGTTCCGTGAGTATGTTCCTCAATTGCACATGTTCCGCTTATACCCGTAAAATATATAGTGTATACATTTCTTGTATAATAAACATTAACGACCGTTGAACCGTCACCTTTCACAGTAACGTTCTTATCGGTTTTCGCACCGTTGTAAGTGAAATACTTTCTTTCATCAACTTGGCTACCGTTAACGGTAGTCGTAGTTATTGACGAAGGAATATTATCCGAGCCACTTACAACATCGCCGGACATCACCTTTCCATTTAAATTGCCGCTATCATCCGCACCGACAATTTGAGAACCCCAATAACTATATCCGTCGTCATCTGCGTTTTCTTTCCAGTAAACAACAGTATAGGATGTTTTATTTTGCCGCCAAATTGCCAAATAAGTCAAACCTGCATCCGGAACGGAAATCAGATTACCGTTATTTAAATCATACGTTGTTTTCTGTTCATCGGTAGGCTTATTACCGTCAACGCCGATCAATTCCCACCCTGCAAAAGTCCATCCTGCGCGCGTAGGATCGTTTGCGCCGATCGTTGCGCCGTAACGTGTATAGATGGGATCCACACCGTAACCGCCGCCCAATTCGAAGTCAACCAAATAGTAATTACGGTCGTAATAAATCTCGATCACGGTACTGCCATCTGCCGCAACCGTTAAACGCTCGTAATAAAGAGCAGAAAAGCCATCAATGTTTATTTGACAGTCTCCAACTTGTGAACCCGTCAATTGCTGACCTTTCGTTTCGGTGAAAAGTTCGTAGTAGTCATCCAAAACATTTTGTGTGTAGTGACGTACTGTATAATCTACCAATACAGGACGGTAAACAACCTCGATCACCTTATCTCCTGTAAGATTCGTATAATTCAACTCAACTTCTTTTCCGTCTTTATCAGTATCGCCATCTAAATAATAGGGCGCATAACCTACCACGGTAGGGCTGACAACGGTATAATTAAAACTACCGCCATATTCGATCGTTGCTACAAAAGGCTCAAATGCAAGACTCTTGTCTTCGTATACGTAGTTGATCACGATCGTGCAATTCTGTAATTCTCCACCCTCGTTCGCCAAGGTTGCCGCGTTGTTGACCGTTCTCAAACTACGGCGAGAAACAGAAGCGCCGGATGTTTGTGATTTTTCATACGTAGCGGGAGCGTTGTATGAAACGGTCACGGTTACGGTATTGCTTAAATATTCATCCGTTCCGTCAACAGCTCTGCATCTGATGTATGCACTTCCGTTTGCATTCAGCATACTGCCGATCAAAGCATAAGATATAACACACGAATCCTTGGTATAACCCTTGATGTTTACCCATCTGTTACTCTCTTTATCAACGCAGATCTGCCAATGATAGGAGAGCGAATCGGAACCTACCGCAGAAGTGGTCAGAGTGATCTTTTCATCTTCCATCAAGACCAGATCGTTCACTTTTTCTCCGTCATAGAGAATATCAAACGAGGTCGCTTCCGTTGCGTTCGCTCCGATACAACCGATCGGAAGTGCGGTAAGAATCATCATCAAAGCAAGGAATAAGGACAATACTCTGTTTTTAGTTATTTTTTTCATCTCGATCAATATCCTCCTTACTCGGACTTAGGCCAACCATTAGCCTCTAACACGGTTTCTCCGTTATGTATTACTTGGGTCGCTTGCGCATGAACATTGATAACAGCTGTGCTTTGCTGATATAAATTGCTCATATCGGGAGAAAAAGACACTTTTGTAAACAACGGTTCTGTCGTTTCACCCGATTTTAAAGCCGCATTATAATAATAGTAACCATCTTGCTCGACCCAATATTCGGTATTCAGATCATATGTAATTAGGGAAAGGTCGACCTCGCCTTCGATCCCCTCTGCAAGAGTTATTGATTCTTCAACGGAAATACGGACCCAAGCGTCCTGACCGCCGACATTTTCGATCTGAACAATTTTAGAAAAGTCCATCCCCGGTTGAACATTGATCACATCTTCAAAAGGGACGGGGTCTCCGCCGTCATCCGGTACAGATAATTCTTGTAGGGCGATCTTTATATTTCCGGCAGTTATTACATTTGTAGGCGTATCTTCATACGAAAAGTACGCTAACGTACTGTATGCCGCTATGGATAGGCAGACAGCAATTAACGAAATAACGAAGCACTTTCTCTTCATACGCATTTTCCTTTCGATATCAGGTAAAAAAACACTTTAATCCTCACTATACAGGGCATACATAGGTATCTCAATCCCGCTTGAGGTATCTGTGTATGCCCTGCCCCCAAAAAAGGGGACAGAGCATTTTTAAAGCAAAATAGGATCAGTTAGCCCAAGGGTTAACAGTAAGACCGGCAGCTGTGAACGCTGCTTCAGCGCTTTCAAAGCCGGCAGCCTGAACAGCCTGTGCGAAAACAGGAATTTTTACACCTTGTGAAAGATCATATGCAAGGTCTTCTCCGCCTTTGGTGTAAACAATATTTCCATCTTCGTCATATCTGTTGTCAACATCCTTGTCAAGATAGAAACCTACCAAAGAAGCGTACTCTGTGGTTTTGCCGTGCTCAAGCACATCGGTGTAAGTGAAGGAATAGATGTTGTAAACGATTCCGTCGATTTCTACGGTAGTCTTTTCATCTTTGTACACACATTTTGTGCTATAATCGGCATTAGAAGGCTGCGGATTTGCGGTTGTGTCATACTGACCGTCTGCTCTGAACTTGTTACCATAGTTCCAATGAAGGATATTCTTACTCGGCTCATTCGCCGGACCTTCAAGATCTGCCGGAACAGCAACAAGAACACGAACGTAAGCGTCGCTCTTTCCGGTATTCTCAACAGTTACGATCTTGTCAACATAGTTTTCAGCAGTCGGAAGACCGTACTTATCCTTTGCGCCCTGCGCAGAACCTACGACAGGCAGAAGAATCTTCTCATCTTCAAAATCTTCAAGATCGCCCTCTCCGTCTCTCTGCTGTTCATGAAGTTTGATCTGCACACCGCCCACAGTGAAAACGTTGGTAGCTTCATCGGTGTCGGTGAAATATGCAAGCGATGCACCCGCGATCGCCACGGCTGCCATTACAGCAACAAGGCAAATAGCAATAATTTTCTTTTTCATTTTGAGTTCCACCTTTCAAAAAATTTAATTATTTGTTGATTTCAGTCCAAGCGGCTTTTGCGGTTGCAAAACCTTCTTTCTGTATTGCGTAAGCGGTGAAAGTTAAGGTCGGTTTTGCTACTCCATTGTTCTTAATAGCTTCCATCATTTCTTTTGTTACAGTATCAAGAACCGTAACCTGGTCGTTTTGAAGTACCTGATAAGCCGTATCTGCGGTTGTGGCAGCGACCTCACGGTAGTAAACGCCGTCAACATTCTCAAGAGCCGTCCAACCGTCAGCAATCACAGGGTCTGCAAGGTAAGTACCATAGTTGTCGGATTTTTCTACCTTTACAAACAGCCAACAAGCCTCGCTACCCGCTTCAACAGTCACTTTCGGATCCTTTTTAATGGTCTTTCCGGGAACCATCTTGTACTCAGCTACGGGGGTTTCCGAAAGAGCGATATTGATATCACCGTATGTAAAGGTATTTGTAACCGGATCGGTTCTATCTACCAACCAAGCAAGTGTACCGCCAACAGCAAAGCAGAATACAAGAGCAAGAGCCACAGCCGCAACAGTTATTTTCTTTTTCATAGTCTTTTCCTCCTTTCCTTAAAAGATTAATAAAGACATATGTCGTTATTTCGTTTAATTAGTTACAGTTACCTACTTCTGTGCTTCTGCACCCGCAGCAGTCCAAGCATCGTCTGCGGTTTCAAAGCCGTCTGCCTGAATTGCGTAAGCGGTAATTGTGATCGTTGCGGTTTGATATTTTTCGACCTCTGCGTCGGCTTTGAGCGTAAAGTTTTCAAAGACTTTCACCTCATCTTTAGCCGAAGCTATTCTGTTGTAAGCCCAAATGTTGTTAGTCTGATCAATGAGAGCCCAACCCTTATCACCCATCTGTGTTTCAATCTTCGTATCAGCGGTGATCGTTTCCAAGCCGTTTTCAAGCTTCACAAACAACCAACAATCCTCACTACCCTCAGATACGTGTACGGTCGGATCTTTTGTGTAGGTGTGACCGGGGATGAGCTTGTATGTGTTTGTTTGAACACGACCAGTATTCTCAACTTCTTTACCATACAAATCAACTTTGGCTTCATCAAGTGTGATCGCTACTTTACCCACAGTAAACGTGTTTGTTACCTGCTTATTGTCAGTAAGATACGCCATTGTTGCAAATACGGTTGTAACAACGAGTAACACCGCACAAAGACCGAGCACCAGTGCTTTTGTTTTTGTTTTCATAACAAAAACCTCCTAAAAAATATTTTAAAATTATTTGGAAGCCTTTCGGCATTATCCCTTTGTAATCTCCCCATCTGCTTTTTGGGATTGCTCCTCTTCCCTGCCATCCTTTTTGTTCTCTTTTTTGAACAGATCGGGAAGAAAGACCAGAATCAGTAAAACAGCTCCGGCTGCAATGGCAACATACATTCCGGGCGGATGCTGAATGTAATGAGCGAAATAACCGAGATACGGAATTTTGAAAACAGGAGTACCTATCAAATTGTTGAAATGCACCGGCGCTTCATCCTCAATGTCGTTAGCGTCGCCTTTTGTATAAAAATGTTTGTTTTCCGCGTCTATACGCACAACACGGTGGGTCGCCGGCGTATTATCCGGCAACACATAGGTAATAACATCGCCGACTTCAACACTTTCGGGGTCAACATCTTTCACATAAATCAGCGAACCTACGGGATATTCCGGCTCCATTGAACCGGAAATAACATAATAAACCTGAATTCCGAACAATCTTATTCCTACCAACAAGACAGCCAACAAAAGGACAATTGCAACAATAACCGTAGTTGTGATGTCCCATATTTTTCTTAAGGTACGGTTCACCAAATGTTCTCCTTATGAATTTTTCAGATATGTTTCTATCATGCAATAAAGCACGTTAAAAATATGCGTGCGGTTGTCGTCTGTGTTCTCCAGATCGCCGTTATACACACGAACGGCAAAATCAAGAAACGCCGTAAACACGCTGTGGAGTATGGAAGTCACGTCCGCGTCATCCTTAAAGATCGGCACAAGTCTTGTGATCATCTCTTCAAACAGTTTCAGATGCTGTTCTTGCGATCCGCCCTCAAAATATACCGAGTAGTAGTAGCGGACATAGAAACGACAAGCCTCTTGGTCATCAATGATAGTCTGCCAAGCAGACGCAAACACACTATACAACTTCTCCTTTGTGTTTTCATTGAAACCGTCGGCAAAGTGTGAACCCGAGCGGAAAGCGGCGATCATTTTTTTATCCAAATAGAGAAAAGTCTGCCCATACAGGTTTTCTTTGCTGCCAAACAAGCGATATATGTATACCTCATTCATTTTAAGGTCAGGCAATGAACCGCCGAAAAATGCCAATTCTTTGGTTGTTGCTCGCTCAAAGCCTCCCTCTGCAACAATGTGGATCGCATTATCAATCAATAACTGCCTAACTTCGTTTTCATGTTTCATTCCGATTCTTCTTTCTTCTTTCTCTTTTCCTGAAATCGAATTGAATCTCGCGCCAACACGTATGTGAACGCTACTTTAATTCGACAAAAAA
>CAZUWA010000009.1:0-47578 GCA_964623895.1 uncultured Lachnospiraceae bacterium
GCTTGGTCGTGCCATCGTGCGTGAACCGGCAGTATTCCTTCTTGACGAGCCGCTTTCTAACCTCGACGCAAAATTGAGAGCAGCAATGAGAACGGAACTTACCAAAATCCACAAGAAGCTCGGTACAACTTTCATTTACGTTACTCACGACCAGGTCGAGGCTATGACAATGGCTACCAGAATCGTCGTTATGAAAGACGGTCTGATCCAGCAGGTCGCTACTCCTCAGAATCTGTATGACTACCCCGTCAATATGTTCGTTGCAGGCTTCATCGGCACACCGCAGATGAATTTCGTAGACTGCACGCTCGTTGCCGAAGGCGGAGATGTCTTCATGCAGTTCGGTGAAAACAAACTGAAACTGCCGGCAGAAAAGGCAAATGACCCCACTTTGAAAGATTATATTGGCAAGGAAGTAACCGCAGGCATCCGTCCGGAAGCAATTCACGACGATGCGATCTCGCTGTCTCAATTTGCCGACACCGTTATTGAAGCGTCTGTTGATGTCACAGAGTTGATGGGTGCGGAGATCTATCTCTACCTTACTAGCGAAGAGCAGAATCTGACCGCGCGCGTATCCTCCAGATCCACTGCAAGAGCAGGCGACACCATTAAGGTTGCTGTCGATATGTCGAGAGTTCACATCTTCGACAAAGACACCGCAAAGTGCGTGATTCACTAAGATCACATTACAGTATAAGGGCTGTAACAAGAGTAAAAAACTTGTTACAGTCCAATTTTTATTTATTTCTACTACCAAATCTGTAGCAGACTTTCACCGTCAAGTTGTAACGCGCTCCGTGCGAACCACGAAAAAGCGTCAAGAGCAAACAGCCCTTGACGCGTAGTCTTCTTTATATCAAAGTTCCAATTTCAGATCGCCGTCCTTGATCCATCCAAGTTTTCTGAACAGCAGTCCGATCAACCATGTGAGCAGTGCCGGCAAAACAAAGCAAATCAATATCAACCCGATCCACTGAAGCGGTCCTGCCGAAACGCCGTCCACCGTCGTCCAACCGAGTATCAAGCCGATCGGTCCCAAAAGTCCGCATGTACCCATACCGGAAAAGATTCCTGCACCGTACATTTTCATGCCGAAGACACAGATCGCAAGCGGACCGGTGATGGCCGAAGTAATGGTCGGCGGCAACCAAATGATCGGTTTTTTAACGATATTCGGCATCTGAAGCATCGAAGTGCCGAGTCCCTGCGAAACCAATCCGCCCCAGCCGTTTTCTTTGAAAGACATCACCGCAAAACCCACCATCTGTGCGCAACATCCTGCAACAGCCGCCGCACCCGCCATAGCGAGTCCCTCTTCATTGGTGGTCGCACCAAGCCCGGTCAGCACCAAGCCCGCGCAGATTGCCGCAGAGGAAATAGGCAAAGTCAGTGCCATACCGATCACCACCGAAACAATAACACCCATCACAAGTGGCGTCTGCTCGGTCGACCATCCGATAAATGCCTTGACATATTCAACTGCCTGTCCGATGTAGGGGGCGATCAAGAGAGACAACCCTGCACCGGTGAAGATCGTCACAAATGGTGTGACAATGATATCCACTTTTGTCGTTTTGGAAACCAATTTTCCAATCTCCACGGCAATGATCGCAATAAACAGAACTGCAAGCGGACCACCCGCACCTCCGAGATCATTCGCTGCGCAACCCACTGCCGCCGCAGAATAAATAACAAGCGGCGGTGCTTTCAGTGCGACCGCGATCGCAACCGCCATCGCCGCCCCGTACACCTCTTTGTGTGCCGGATCATATCCGCAATACCCACCGATCTTCGCAAAGACTTCCAGTCCGGGGATCATTCCCAGTGCGCTGAAGATCGTACCGATCAGCAAAGAGGCAAACAGTCCCAAAGCCATCGCCCCCATAGCATCAATAAAGTAACTCTTAAAAGAAGGTTTGACACCTTTCTTTTCACAAAATTCTCTGATTTTTTTCATATTATTCTCCATTCAACCGTGCAACAATGGCATAAAACACAAAATATCTGAAACAAATGTATGATCTGTTTTGGTCATTTAGAGATCGGCATTTGCGCGCCGATTAGATTCAAAAACATAACGTTGGTATTGTATCACAACGGCAAGGTATTGTCAAGTTTTTTCACATCATTTTCAAAAAACGAAACCACCGTTTCTGTTCTTCCAATATTTTTTAAAAAAATCGAACAAAGGTTTGCTTTTTTAAAGAAAGTATGATATAATGAATTCTAGAAACATAATAAAATACACAGTACCAAATCACAAAAGGAGGGTCTACCCCTTGGAGAAGCTCACCGAAAAAGAAAAGCAAATGTACGAATTTGTCAAGGATATCATTGAAAGCACGGGATATGCCCCCTCAATCAGAGATATCCAGTTGGCTTTGCGCATCAAAAGCACCTCAACCGTGCACGCATATCTTGCACGCTTGGAGGAAAAGGGATACATTCGCAGAGACGCCGGGAAAAGCCGTTCTGTTCGCATGGAAGAAGACAGTCGTCAAAGCAGGCACAACACCACCGTCAAAGTACCGGTCATGGGTGATGTTGCAGCCGGTGCACCCATTTTAGCTGTGGAAAACTGCCGGTTCTACATCGACTTTCCGGTAACAAACATCCGAAACTATGATCAACTCTATGCACTGTGCATCAAAGGGACGAGTATGATCGACGCAGGCATTCTAAGCGGAGACATCGTTGTTGTCAACAAGTGCGAGAGTGCCAACAACGGGGAGATCGTCGTCGCCATGGTAGACGGAGAAGCCACGGTAAAACGATTTTTTAAAGAAGACGGACATTTCCGTCTGCAACCGGAAAATAAAGCAATGGATCCGATCATCGTAGATGAGGTGTATATCCTCGGTAAGGTGATCGCAGTCCTTCGATATTTGTAAAAAGGAGAAGAACCGTGTGGCATCCTCATTCTGAAGAACGAATTCAAAAACCGACCAAACCACTCCTTTGGGTCGCCCTGCTCATTCCCGGAGCGGCGGCATTCCTACTTGGCGGAGGTATGGTCGCTACAGACTTTTTCGGCAGTTATTATTCCTATATTCCGACACTTGGCAATGCATTGTCGCTGTTGTCTGAAGGATTAAGCATTCTTTTAGAGATCACCGAATCGGTAATTTTAATGTCAACGGTGATGTTTCTCGGTTACATTTGCTACAAAAAAGGGCTTGTTGCCGTTCTTCCCTCCTTCTTAAAGGTCGCGCTATTCAATCTTGGCGTGCGCCTTTGCTCTACTGTCGCATTTGTACTGCTGTGGGTCTGCGGTATCCACGAAAGCAGTTACGACATATGGTCGCAGTTGTTGCCGCTGCTCCTCGCCTCTCTCTTTGACTGGCTCATATATCTTCTGCTACTGTTTCTTGCGTGTCTCGGTTATCACATCGCGGGCGGACTGATGGGGAGAGAAGAAGCACTCGCGGGACGGATCCTCTACCCCAAGATCTCTGCTGTTTTCGTGGCAATATACACCGTTTTCCGTTTGATCAGTCAAATCGAACTGGCAACAGACGCATTCAAGGCTGGTGAAAATTTCTTCCTTGGATGCATCCTTCCCTTCGTTTATCCGTTAATTTACAGCGGACTGATGTTCCTTGCAATCTTTTTGATCGCCGAGCCGATTGTCCGATTTTATAGGGGAAAAAGATGAACTCGCTTGAGATCCGCACGAACGACACTGTACTTCACAAGGCACTTGTATCTTGGTGGCAAAGCTATCGAAGCATCTGCCCTGAGGGGGATTATCTGCTCACAGACCTCGACAGCGTTCCATCCTTGGGTGTTCGGAATGAGTTCACCATCTCGCGAAAATACCCGGCAGACCTCTCAAGACCTTTTTCTTTTGAAGAATTGGAACAGATTTTTGAAAAACAAAGGAATGGATTTCAAAAAACGCGCCTAACCAAGCGAGACGATACCTTTTTTCTTGACGGAAACAGACTGAATCTCTCTCCTTTGGAGCAAAAAATTCTGACGCTCCTTTTTGAAAGCAAGGAACCTTTGTCGGTAAACACCATGGAAACAGTGCTGTTCGGCGCTGCACGCGCCTCCAATCAAATCAATGTCTACATTCGTTATTTACGCAATAAAACAGACCTACCCGGACGTCCCCCACTGATCTTAACCGTCCGCGGAAAAGGATTTTATCTTCAAAATGGCTGAACAGTATACACTTTTAAAAAACGTCCGTCTAATGGACATTGAAAAGAAGAAAACAGACGCCAAGAACATTCTCTTCAAACGCACAGCCGAGAGCAGTGAGATCGTAGAACTGACACACACCCTTAAACCAAGGGAACAGTCGGGACTTCACATTCTCAATATGCATGGAATGCGTGCCTGTCCCGTGTTCACCGATATGCGCGCTTCCCTTCCGATGCTCGGCGGAAATTACCACGAGAAGACGGCAAGAGAACTGCGCTCCGCAGTCTTCGGCGGATACGGAAACATTCTTCTTTCCCCCACCTTTTTGCCCACACCGGACAGACGCATGGTGCTTAGCGAAATGGACAAACGCGTAAAAAATATGACCGATTGCCGCGTTTATTTTTCGGTGCCCCTCACTTTAGCGGGAGCAGGAAAGACTTTATGCGATTTTTCCGCGTTAAAAACAGTCGGTGCGGTAGCAGCCAATGCCGATTTTGAACGATCGGAACTATCGATGGGACAATTGTTCGACGGCGTCGAGCGCGCAAAAAAAGCCGGACTGTTGTTCATTGCGCCGAAGGGTAAAAAAAGTCTTGATCAAAAAGGCTCGGTCAATGCCGGAAAAATTGCACGCTATTACAAAGAATACGGAATCGACCCGACGAGTGAACTTGCTGCGCTGAATGATGCCATTGTTCTGGCAAAACGCTTTGACACACCTGTTCACTTCCCGATCGTTACCCTGAAAGAAAGCATTGAAGTCGTTCGGCGCGCAAAAAAAGAGGGAGTTCCCATAACCTGTGCGACCGCCCCCTGCTATTTCACATTTACAGAAGATGAACCATTGCTCACCGGCACCAATGCAAAAGTTCTGCCGCCGTTGCGAAACGCAAAAGACCGCATGGCAGTCATCGAGGGTCTTGCAGACGGCACGATCGACTGCATTTGCAGTGACCACACCCCTGCTTCTCCCACAGAGAAAAATCGAGATATGCAAAGCGCAGCATTCGGTGCGATCGGATTTCAGACAGCATTCGCCGCAGGTATAACGGCGCTGGTCGACAACGGATGGTTATCTGTCTACCGCCTCATCGAACTCATGTCGGTCGCACCTGCGAAGATCCTCGGTATTCCTTTCAAGATTGCGGTCGGCGCGCAGGCAAGTTTTGCATTTATTGACACAGCAGAAGAAAACGTCATTTCAAGCAGCATCTTGCTCTGCGAGAGTCACAACACTCCTTTTTTGGGCAGAGTCTTGAGCGGTGGGATCAAGGAGCTTTGGTTGAACGGGATCAAGCAGTTTTAAACGGAGAGGCGACATGACCGAAATCATGCCGCCTTTCAAAAAACATTACTATACCGTCTTATTGAGCCGCCTCTTGGCGGTATTTTTATGACTATTTTTTAAGAAATCTTGAAATAAAGAAGCCGTCCGTGCCGTGTTTATGCGGATAAAGGGTGATCTTTCCCTCCGTTCCACCTTCGATCCCCTCAAAATCAATGGGAAGTGGGGTGAACTCCGGATGTTCCCTTTTGAACCGCTCGAAAACGGAATCGTTTTCCCGTTTTAGTACAGTGCAGGTTGAAAATAACAGAATGCCGCCCGACTTTAAATAGCGACAAACATTGTCAAGGATCGCCCACTGGATCTCCGGCAAGCGCGTCATTTCTTCTTCTTTTTTGTAACGGATATCCGGCTTTTTTGCAAGCACACCCAATCCGGAGCAAGGCAAATCGCATATCAAGCGGTCAGCGATTCCTTCAAGTTCCGATTTATAGACTCGTCCGTCCGCTTCCGCCGTTTTGATGATATCAATGCCCAATCGTTTGGCGCCCTTTTCGACGAGCGAAAGTTTGTTTTTGTGTAAGTCAAAGGAATAAACGGCACCGATATTCTCCATTTCGATCGCTGTGCCAAACGATTTTCCGCCGGGGCAAGCGCAACTGTCGATCACCGTCATGCCGGGCGCAATATCCAGTGCCTTTACCGCCAATTGCGATGCTTCGTCCTGTACGAAAAAGAGTCCTTCTTTAAAACCTGGTAATTCCTCGATCGGTGTATGCACTTTGATTCCCACATCACTGAACCTTGTCTTTTCACAAGCAATTTTGGCATCTTCAAAACGCTTCATGAGCGCTTCTCGTGTTGTTTTCAAAGTGTTCACGCGCAAGGAAGTCGCCGGATTTTGATTCATACTCTCCAACATCGCGCAACACTCTTCAAAGGGCAATTCCGCAGCATACAGTGAGCACACCTCATAGGAAACGCTGTAGTATACCGAAAGATAGCGAACGGGATCGACAGTGGGATCGGGGTATTTTACAGCATTTTTTTCTTTACAAAGCCGCCGCAAAACGGCATTTACCAACGGGGCGGCAGATCTTAAATACCTTTTTGCCAGATTGACTCCTTCATTCACCGCTGCCGATTCTGGAATTTTGTCGGCAAACAATATCTGATATCCGGACAGTCGCAAAATGGTCTTACATTCTATGTCCAGTTTTTCATATGGTTTTCCACCGGAAATAAGGGGAGCTAAAATATAGTCCAACATCAGTTTCCGTTCGATCGTTCCGTACACTAACCTTGTATACAGCCGTCTGTCCGTTTCATCAACGTTACCGCCACGCAACACTATATCCGCTTCAATATTTGAATACCGTCCGCTCGTTTCAATGCGCAACAGTGAGCGATAGGCAGCTTCTCTTGCTTTCATCTTCTTTTGCGTCCGCTTCCGCCAACGATTACAAACAGTCTAAGCAACGTGGACAGTGCGGAAATTAAGGCAACTACATAGGTGAGCGCCGCAGCAGACAGCACCTTTTTCACACCTGCAACCTCATCCGTACCGAGATATTCCCCAAGAATGCCCACCGCACGACGGCTGGCATTAAATTCCACCGGAAGAGTCACCAACTGGAAAAACACCACGATCAGGTAGAGAATGATACCGACATGGGCAATGACAGCCGAACCGAACAGCATGCCGATCAATACCAAACCGATCGAGAGATTGGAAGAAATGTTGGTCGCTCCCACCAACGCACCACGCACCTTCATCGGGAGATAACCTTTGGCGTACTGGATGGCATGCCCGCATTCATGCGCCGCCACACCGATTGCCGCAACAGAAGGAGAATTGTACACTCCTTCGGACAGTCTCAAAACATTGTTTCGCGGATCAAAATGATCGGTCAGATTGCCACCGATACGCTCGATCTGCACATTATAAAGCCCTGCCGCATCAAGGATCCGCCGCGCTGCCGTATATCCGGTCATCCCGGAAGCACTCCGCACTTTTGAATATTTGTCATATGTGCTGTTCAGATACACCTGCACCAATATGCCCAAGACAAACGCCGGTAGGAGCAAAATAAGAGTCCAATCGTAAAAAAACATCGTTATTCCTTTCTTTTATCTTTAAACCGTATGATCATTCGAGCCGATCGCCCAAGGCGATCCCTCTTCCTCTTGCAAATGCCGCCGCATCCATCATGCCCTTGCCCTCCGGCTTGAGCGTCAAAATTTTGATCGCACCGATGCCGCAAGCGACAACAACGCCATCCTTGGCGATCTCCTTAACCGTTCCCGGAGCACCGAAATCCCCGCTTTCAGCAACGATCACCGTTTTGATGATCTTTAACACCTTTCCGCGCAAAAAGCAAAATGCCAACGGCATGGGAGAAAGCCCCCGTACATGGTTGTGCAGCTCTCGTGCACTGCGCGCAAAGTTCAATTTACAGTCTTCTTTTTCGATCTTTGCAGCATACGTCGCCAAAGCAGCGTTCTGTTTGATCGGTCGAAGCGTTCCTTTTTCCGCCTTTCGAATGGTAGATAGCAACAATTCTGCCCCATTTACTGCCAAAGTATCGTGCACCGTCTCAAAGTTATCTTCGTCACGCAAAGACGTCTTGAAAACCTCCAACATATCACCGGTATCCAATCCCTTTTCGACATACATGGTGGTCACACCATATTCCTTGACGCCGTCCATCACCATTCTCTGCATCGGCGCCGCACCTCTGTAAGCAGGCAATAGCGAGCCGTGCAAGTTGATGCATCCGAATTTCGGGTAGTTCAAAATGTACTCCGGTAGGATCTTGCCATACGCTACCACCGCGATCAAATCGGGATCGATCGCCTTTAATTCTTCTTCAAAAGCGCCGTTTTTCAGCGTATCCGGTTGGTAGAGCGGCAAGTTTTCTCGCAATGCCACTTTTTTGACTTCAGAAGAGACCAAAGCCATATGCCGTCCCTGCGGTTTGTCCGGCTGCGTCACAACTGCGATCTCAAAATCCGATTCCTTTAACAGCCTTTCAAGAGACACCGCCGCAAATTCGGGTGTACCCATAAATAATATCTTCATACTTTTCCTTTTTTAACCGTTATTTTCGTCCGAAATACTCATCAATTTCCTTGCGAGAAAGCATATGATCAGCATTATCCTTGAACAGAACACCATCAAGGTGGTCAATTTCGTGGCAGAAAGCACGCGCAAGCATTCCTTCGCCAACCGCCTGCACCGTTTGACCTGCTCTGTTCATATATTCAACCGTCACCTTCATCGGGCGGATCGTGTAGCCCCATTGACCGGGAACAGAGAGACATCCCTCCACTTCTCGCTGTTCTCCTTCTTTAGAAATGATCTTCGGATTGATCAGTTCATATAGTTGTCCCTGCTCCACTTCCACCACTACGACTCGACGCAATACTCCCACCTGTGGGGCAGCCAAACCCGCTCCCTCCGCTTTGTGTAGAGTATCCACCATATCGTCTAAAAGTGTCAAAATGCGCGGAGTGATCTCCGTCACCTCTCTGCTTCTTTTTCTGAGTGTTTCATTGCTTTCGTCAATGATCTGTAATAATGCCATCTTTTTCCTCCCTCTTTCTGTTACAATGACGATGGGTTGATATCCACCGACAATAACACCTTTTGCTTGTATTCCATCGAAAATCGGTCGTTCAACCGATGAAGCAGGGCACGCAACGCTTTGCTGTTCCGTGTTTTCATCACAAAGCGCATCCTATATCGGTCCTTTACCCGATAAAGCGGTGCTTCAAACGGTCCGAACAGGTTAACCGGCAGTTCTTTGTATTCACTCTGCAACAATCTCTTCAGTTCTTTGTCAAAGAAGAGGACTGCTTGCTGCAATTCCGGTTCTTCAGGGGCTGATATCCCCATCACCACAATATCGCAGAAAGGCGGAAACAATAAGTTTTTCCGCAATTTGATCTCATTGTCATAAAACTTTTTGTAATCCTGCATCGATGCCAAACGTATTGTTTGGTGATCGGGACTGTAGGTCTGAATGACTGCTCGTCCGGGCAATCTGCCTCGTCCGGCTCTACCCACCACTTGCGTGATGAGCGAAAAAGCATTCTCTCCTGCACGGTAATCATCAAGGTACAGTCCTGTATCGGCAGAAATCACACCAACAAGAGTAACCTCCGGAAAGTCGTGCCCTTTTGTAACCATCTGTGTACCCAGCATGATATCATATTCCCGATTTCGAAAGGCATTTAACTTTTTGTCAAAAGCATCCTTTCCGGAGGTCGTATCTGCATCCAGTCGCAAGATCGATGCATCCGGAAACAGTTTCGACAGTTCTGTTTCAGCTTTTTGCGTGCCAAATCCGTTAAACTGCAAATAATTGCTTCCGCAAGAAGGACAACCTTGCGGCACTTGCGTCCGATAGCCGCAATAATGGCAGACCATATACCCATTTCTTGCACGTTCGGCAAGGCTGTTTTCAAGTGGCGTATACCGCCCGTAGGAATGATAGGTCAAACTTACCGAGCAGTGTGGGCAAAGCAATACCTGCCCACAAAGAGTGCAGGACGCAAAACGATTGTAACCTCTGCGCCCAACAAACAGGATCGTTTGTTCTTTCCTTCTTAAGTTTGTTTCGATTTCACCGAGCAATACATCGCCGAAAGAAGAAACTTCCGGTCCTTCTCCTCGCATATCGCAAATGATCGATTTCGGGAGCGGCGCTTTACTATACCGAGCGGTAAGGGTACAAAGGGTATAATTACCCTTCTCCGCCTTATAAAAGCTTTCAACGGAAGGCGTTGCAGATGAGAGCAACATGACAGCCTTCTGGCACCCGCACCGAAACCGCGCAATATCACGCGCATGATATCTTGGGGAACTATCCGATTTATAGGTATGTTCCTGCTCTTCATCAATAATGATCAATCCCAGATTATCAAACGGTGCAAACACCGCCGAACGCGTACCGATGCAGATCTTTGCTCTGCCTTCCTTGATACGCCGCCATTCGTCATATCGCTGTCCGATCGACAGTCCGGAATGCAGGATCGCCACCTGATCTCCAAAAAAAGAGGAAAACAACCCCACCGTTTGCGGTGTCAATGAGATTTCCGGCACCAGAACGATTACCGACCGTCCTTTTTTTAACACATAGTCCACGACAGCCTTCATCACGCGCGTTTTACCGCTCCCGGTCACGCCGTATAAAAGCGCCGCTTTCGCCTCTCCCGTCTCAACGAGCGCACAGATGCTTTCTCTTGCCTTTTCCTGCTCTTGTGTCAGCACATTATCATCCGGCGCAACCAAAGCAGCGGTAAAAGTACGCCTGTATCGTTCTTCACTGCGTTTTGACAACTGCCCTCTCTCGATCATCACCTTCAGCGGCTGTTGACAGTTCCCGAATTTTTCATTTAATGCGCTTTGTGTTTCTTCTCCCGAAAGGGCGATATGATCGTAAATCGCACGTTGCTTTTTGCCACTCGGCAAAGCGTGTTCTTCCCTGCTGACGGTATAAACCGTTTCGAAAACTCTTTTTGTCTTGTCAAGCGTCCGATAATAGCGTGTCACTGCACCGATCGCTACTAAAGATGTCAACAGATCTGTTGTCTCCTCACCGTATTTTTCAACCAGTTCTTCGCCGGAAACACCGCTGTCTTGCTCCTCTGTCGTTGCTGCCATAATGTCGGCAAAGACCATTTGCGCCGTAATGTTAAGCAGTTCTTCCGGCATTTTTTCCGCACGATAAACGGCAGTCAACCCCTTCAGTGCACCGGTAGGGATGACCGTGCGCACCGCTTCACCAAAGGTACAGAAAGTCTGTTCCTTCATAAAGCGGCAGATGGACATCGCTTCTTCATTCAGGGAAATTCCGCCAGCCTCTAAGATCTGCGCAACCGCTTTGAGTTTAGAAACGTCCTCCGAGAAAGAAAAACCGGTGATCACTGCGGTCACGCTTCGGTTTCCTTTGCCAAACGGAACACAAACGAACATACCGACGCTTACTTCACCTCGCAGGCGCTCCGGAAGATAATAACTGTATCCGACATCTGCACTGTAGGGCACATCTAAAATGTATACCTCGGCACAATTCATTTCACTCAAAACGTCATACCTCCTACCTGTAAAAAAGAGAGACTGTCTCAAAATCGATCATGGGACGCCGTCTCTCTTATCTGTCATTTACTCTGCGGTTTCCGTAGTCTCCTCTGCCTCTTCATCAGTAACAGGTTCTTCTGCCCCCTCAGAATCTTCTGCGACTTTTTCGTCTTCCTCCACGATGACGATTTCTCCGCGCATCATGCGATATACCGAAGTATGCACCGCCTTCTCATCGCGCAATTCTTTGTCAATAAGTGCTGCCAACGGCTTGTCGGTATCCTTGCGTGCCACCATCTGCTCTGCGATCTCGCGCTCTGCAACATATTCGTCCGTCACCATTCTGGCACCCTTTGCAGCTGCGATCGTAATGGCATATCGGTTATACTTTCCGTCCGGATTGAGTTGGTCCAAAGTAGGGTAAATCATCTTTCTTCTCTCTTTCTTGATCGTTATTTCTTCCCATAAAATTCATCGAGGAACGTGGGATATCTGTATGTTCTCATTTTCTCCGCCGCAATGATGTTATAGACCGCAACTGCTGTTTTTTCGGTCTGTCCTTCCTCGTTGATAACGAGATAATCATACTGCGGAATGGTCTCGATTTCCGTTTTCGCGGTACGAAGGCGCTTGGTAATGCTTTCCTCTGTCTCGGTATGACGATCACGCAAGCGGCGCTCCAGGGTAGGATAGTCAGGCGGTGCGATCATGATAAGCACAACATGCGGAAACACTTCCCGAACTCTCTTGCCGCCTTGAATGTCGATCTCCAAAATGACATTCCTCCCTGCATTTAAATTTTCTGTCACAAAATCTGCGGGCGTACCGTAAGAGTCACCGGTACAATATGTTGCCCATTCAAGAAACTCACCGTGCTCCTTGCGCATGTTAAATTCTTCGGCAGAAATAAAATGATATTCATTGCCCTTTTCATTGTTTCGCTTTTCTCTTGTAGTACAGGAAATCGAAAGTGCAAACTCTCCCGGATATTTTTCAATCAACTTGTTGACAACTGTTCCTTTGCCGCTACCTGCCGGTCCGGAAAGAACAAACAACACTCCGTTTTTATTCTTTTGCATCTTCATCCCCCTCAGAAAGTCTTTTCGTAATAACATCCATCTCAAAGGAGGAGAGCACCACCATGCCGTTGTCAAGAATAAGCACCGCACGGCACTTTTTTCCTTGGCAAAGATCAATGGCACTGCCTTCTTCCTTAGCATCCTGTACCAAACGTTTCATCGGTGCGCTGTCAGGCGCAGCGGCGGAAACGATCCTGTCTGCCGCAACGATACTCCCTGCACCTACACTCACAAATCGCATCTTCAATCACTCCAGATTCTGAACTTGTTCTCTGATCTTTTCGAGCGTACACTTCATTTCTAGCACCAAAGCAGTGGTCTCTGTATCGTTACACTTACTACCGATGGTATTGATCTCTCTGTTCATTTCCTGAAGCAAAAAATCAAGTTTTCTGCCGATCGGCTCTTCGCTTTTAAAGATCTCATCGTATGCCTCGAAATGCGAGGACAATCTGACGAGTTCCTCATCCACTGCCGTTTTATCGGCAAAAATAGCGCATTCGGTGAGGATCCTGTTTTCGTCCGGCGTAATTCTGTTGTCGGCAAGCACTTCTTTTAATCTTGCTTCCAATCTCGCCCGATAGTTGGCTGTATACTGCTCCGCCCGCTCTGCAACCTTTTCTGCGAGTATCACAAGTTCCTCTTTCTTTTTCAAAAGATCCGTCTTGAGGTTTTCTCCCTCCGCTTTTCTTCTTTCAAGGAACATTTCAATCGCTCTGTCATATACCGTGCAGATGTCTTTCCAAGCCTTTTCCTCGTCCTCTTCTCCGTGCGCATAGACAAAAATATCCTTGTTTGCAGCAACACGCATCGTGGTAATATCATCTGCTAGCCCAAAGGTATCGCGCAAATCCCGCAATGCCGCAAGATAACCTTCCGCCATTGCTTTGTCAAGTGTCACACTGCCCATCTTATTCTCAAGAACATTGACAGAAATCGCCAAGTCGACTTTGCCCCTACTGATACCCTTTGCCTGCAGGTAGCTCTTCGCTTTATCTTCAAGTGCACTGTAAGCTCTTGAAATTTTGACATTTGCGTCAAGATATCGGTTGTTGACCGAACGGATTTCCACAAGAATCTCCTTGCCGTTTATCACCTCGAACGCTCTGCCGAAAGCAGTCATGCTTCTTGCCATAAGACACTCCTCAGTATTGCATTTCTAATACGGAAACTGCCTGATTCGTTGTCAGCTGTCCGAGTGAACGGCATACTTCCGCATATAATGTTATATTATAGCACTGTTTTGCTCATTTGTCAACATTTTTGATCTTTTTTTCACTGTAAAGCGGCTAAAGTTTCGGCAAAATAGAATTGCAATGGGGTTGTCACCTTTTAAACGACTGTGACAACCCCATAATATATCATCGCTCGCCGGAACCATCCGAGCCTTCTGACTCACCCGATTCGTTCTTCGATCCTGCGTTCATATCGCCGACGCTATTGCGGTAGTCTTCCTGTCTCATCAGTTCTTCCTCCCGCTTCTTGCGTTCCTCTTCATCTATGCGTGCCTTTTCTTCATTTTCGCGCGCACTGCGCTGTCTGCGCTCCTCAGCCAAGCCATAGATCCACTCATAGGAAGGCTCTTCCTGCTCCATAGCAGCTTTAAACTGCTCATCGTCCATCTCTTCGTAGCGCACAAGGAACTCTGCCACAAAGGTCAGCTTATCAAAGTGCTCTGTCAAAGTCTGTTTTGTCAACGTATAAGCTTCGTCAATGATCTTCTTGATCTCTTCGTCAATCTTCGCAGCGGTATCTTCCGAATAGTTCTTATCTGCCGAGAAGTCTCTTCCAAGGAACACCTCATCATTTCCGTGCTCACTACCATAAAGGATCGGACCGAGATCGCTCATACCATAGCGCGTCACCATACTGCGCGCAATTGCGGTAGCCCTCTGGATGTCATTGCTGGCGCCGCCTGTAAAGTCACCTTTGTGAATAATATCTTCCGCAACTCTACCGCCGAGCAAGGAGGCAATACGCTCCTTAAGTTCCTGTTTATAGACGCTGAAGCGATCTTCGTTCGGATGCGAAAGAGTATATCCAAGCGCACCTTTGCTGGACGGAACAATGGAAATTTTGCGCACAGGATCTTGCGTTTCAAGATAATAATCCATGATCGCATGACCTGCCTCATGATAAGCGGTGTTCTTCTTTTCTTTGTCGCTCATCTTCATCGACTTCTTGGAGGTGCCGACCATGACCTTGAGGACCGATTCCTCCATATCATTCATGCCGATCAAATTTTTGCCCTTTCTTGCGGCAAGCAATGCCGCTTCATTGAGCACATTTGCAAGATCTGCACCGGTAAAGCCGGAGGTCATCTGCGCAATGCGTGCAAGATCCACCGCCTTTTCAAGCGGCTTGTTGCGCGCGTGCACCTTCAAAATCTCTTCTCTGCCTTTCAGAGTTGGATAGTTGACAGTGACCTGACGATCGAAACGACCGGGACGAAGCAGTGCCGGATCAAGGATATCGGGGCGGTTGGTCGCAGCCATCACGATAATGCCGGAAGCGCCGCCAAAGCCGTCCATCTCCACAAGCAACTGGTTCAAGGTCTGTTCCCGCTCGTCATGTCCGCCGCCAAGACCCGCGCCTCTGTGACGACCGACTGCGTCGATTTCATCAATAAAAATGATGCTAGAGGGATGTCTTCTTGCTGTCTCAAATAAGTCTCTGACACGGGAAGCGCCGACACCGACATACATTTCCACAAAATCCGAACCGGAAATCGAGAAAAATGGCACACCCGCTTCTCCTGCGACAGCCTTTGCAAGCAGTGTCTTACCAGTACCGGGAGGACCCACAAGCAAAACGCCGTGGGGGATTTTTGCACCGAGTTTGGTAAATTTTTCGGGATCACGCAGGAATTCAACGATCTCTGTCAGTTCTTCCTTTTCCTCGTCGCACCCGGCAACATCCTTGAAATAAACCTTATTCTTTTCGTCACTACCGAGTTTTGGCTTTGCTCTGCCAAAACCTCTGATACCGTCCTTACCGCCCGTCTGTTTCTTCGCGAAAACAAACAGCGCAATAATCGCAATAATCAAAATAATATACGGCAAGAAAGATACCCAAACCGGAATCGTCTGTGCCTTTTTATAATCCGCATCGATCTTGTCGATTACTTCGCCTTTTTGATTTTTGATCTCCAAACTACCATCCGCGATCTTTTCATTCACTTCCAAAACCAACGGTTGGATCTCCTCGTAATACACATCGGTCGAAATGGCAGAAAAGGTCAATTTATTGCCGGCAGTATCGATCACCGTCATTTTATCACTGTACTGACTCCAACTGTATTCTACCACCTGACCGGACGAGATCATCTCCTTGAGGTCCGTAATATTCTTTGCTTTCTCGCCGTATCCGTTCATCATCAACAATATAGCGGCAAAAATGCCGATGATGAAGATCAGGTAAAAAATGGCACTTTTTAAATTTTGTTTCATACTGAAAATCCATACCTGCCTTTCTTTGGAGTACTTTTACTCATTTATCATACACCTCGCTCTTCAAAACACCGATGTAAGGAAGTTCTCTGTATTTCTCGTCAAAATCAAGTCCATATCCCACAACGAACTCATCCGGAACAACAATACCGACATGATCTGCCGTAAAATCGACTTGTCTTCTGGAAGGTTTGTCAAGAAGCGTACAAGTTCTGACGCAATCTGCACCTCTCTTCTTCAAAAGCGCCGTCAGTTTTGCGAGGGTATTTCCACTGTCGATAATATCCTCCACAATAAGGATATCGTATTTTTGGTAGTCATAGTTTTTCAGATCCAACAAGATCTTCAGTTCTCCACTGGTCGTTCCGGCACCGTAAGATGAGATCTTCATAAAATCGATCTGCATGGGTGTTTTGATCTTCTTCATCAGATCCCCCATGAAGACCACGCTGCCCTTGAGAATACAAACGAGCAGCAGTTCCCGTGTGCTGTTCCGTTCCTCGGCGTCGATTTCAGCGGCAAGCCTTGTCACCGCTTCGGATAACTGTTCTTCACTTATTAAAATATGGTCAATGTCCTTGTTCAGATCGCGGTAACTCATGATGTTTTTCTCCTATCCAAAGATACATAATGTTTTCGTCTTTTGTGACAGCCGATTTATTGTTGCTGTCTTCCCTTTGCGGATAACCGGGCAACCACAATATTCCCACCTCATCGCATACAAGGGGATATTGTCGTCTGAGTTGCGGATCTGCCGTTTGTTTGGCAACCAGTTTTGAAATTTCTCTGGTCATTCCTCCAAAGCGAATGCGATCTCCCGGATTGCGAGAGCGCATGTAGAACAGTTCTTTTATTGTACCATTCTTTCCTGCAACTTGTATAAACAAATTGTGAATTTTTTCTTTTTTACTTGAAAACTCGATGAATTTTTCGTGACGGTCAAGAAAAATCGAATATTCAACGCCCGGAATTGGGTTTTCTCCTTGCAAAATCGGGAGAAAATAGTCCTGCTTTTTAACTTTATCCTCTGAAAATACCAAGCCGTTTGCAGTCAAAGTTGCCTTGATCGTTCCCGGCAAAGAGCAGGATGCCCCAAGTCGTTCACGTTCGATCAAATCTCTTAAAGCAGCCATATGCACCGCTTCAAGCGTTGCATTCTTTCCGATCCTGCGCAGATAATCTTCGTATTCTCGCACAATATACCGTTTCAACAGAGCCGGGTGCAAGGATTTTAATGCCACACTGCCAAGCCTTCCTTGCGGCAACATCAAGGCAATGAATTCTTCATCCTCACAAAGGCTCGTACAAAGAGTAAGCGCATGCTCCGATGCATCTGTGCGCACCGCTCTGAGCGCCGGCATCGCCTCCGCACGGATTCGGTTACGGTGGTAACTTTTGTCTGAATTGCTGCTGTCCGTTACATAAGAAGATCCGTTTTCACGGCAAAAATTTTCGATCTCCGCTTTGGTAAAGGACAGCATCGGACGCAAAACAGCCCCGTTTTTTTGCGGGATGCCACACAATCCTTTCAATCCCGTGCCCCGTGCAATGCGGAACAACACCGTTTCCAAAAGATCATCCGCGTTATGTGCTGTCAAAATACAGTCGATCTTCTCTTCCGCGCGCACCTTTTCAAGAGCTGCGTAACGGCAATTTCGTCCGCATTCTTCAAGCCCCTGTCCTTTTTCTTTGGCAAGTCGCGGCACATCCGCTTCGGCAAGGTGAAACACGACATTCTGCCCAAGACAAAGCTCTTGACAGAACTGCGCGTCCCTTTCCGCTTCCTCTCCGCGGATGTGATGGTCAAAGTGCAGGGCATGCACGCTCGTCCCCTCCTCCGCGCGCAAACGCACGCACAAAGAAAGCAATGCCACGGAATCGCTTCCGCCGGACAGCGCCACCAACAGAGACCGCGGTAATTCACCGCAAAGCGCGGTCAGTTGTCTTTTGAATTTTTCGTACATTTCCACCACTTTCTCGCTCGAAAAGCGTAAAAGAACGTGCGTTTAAAACGCCTATGCAAGCGAATAACCGCCCGTCAAACCGTACCGTCCTCTTCCAAATCTTGAAATTTGGTGTACTGTCCGAACCACCCTAATTCCACCGTTCCAACCGATCCGTGACGGTTTTTGGCAATGATGACCTCTGCTTTAGAGATACCGTCTGTCTGCTTGTTATAATATTCGTCTCTGTAAAGAAACATCACAAGATCGGCGTCCTGCTCAATCGCGCCGGAATCACGCAGATCGGACAGCATCGGGCGTTTATCGTTTCTGCCCTCCGGACCTCTGGAAAGTTGCGCGCAACAGATGAGCGGTACGCCCAATTCCTTCGCCATCAATTTCAGATTTCTGGAAATATCCGCCACTTCATTAACGCGGTTGTCGATCTTTCTGTCGGATTGCATCAACTGTAAATAGTCGACGACAACCAACCCAAGATCCTTAACTCTTCTTAATTTCGCCTTCATACCGGTCACATTGATACCGGATGTATCGTCAATAAAGATGTTGCAAGTGGAAAGATAGGTAGCGGCGTTTGCCAACTTGCTCCACTGCCCGTCATCCAAGTTTCCTGAGCGCAGAGCATGGCTGTCCACCAATGCTTCGCTTGCGAGCATTCTGGTAACGAGCTGTACCGAGGACATTTCAAGAGAAAAAATGCAAACTGCTTTGCCGCTACTATGAGCAATATTGGTCGCCAAATTGAGCGCAAAAGAAGTTTTCCCCATACCGGGACGGGCACCGACAAGCACCAGGTCACCTTTGCCAAGTCCAACAAGCACCTTATCAATCTTTCCGTAACCGGTCTGACAGCCTTTCGGTCCTCCCTTTGTCCGACTTGCTTCCTCCACCTCCGCATAGGCTTCTACCAAAACATCGCGAATATGCACAAAATCGCCGCTGATATTCTCATCCGACAATGCAGAAATGCGCGATTCCGCCGCGCTTAGCACATCTCTTGCGTGCTCCTGTTCGGAAAATGCCATATCCTCAATGTCGGTACAGACATTGATTAACTGTCTTAACAAACTTTTGTTGTGTACAATGGTGGCATAGTCCTTGACGTTTGCCGCCGTCGGCACTACCTCGGCAAGCACCTTGACATAGGAAACGGTGCGGTCTCTATCTTTGATCCCGCCTTCCACCAACATGTCGATCAGAGTGACCGGATCGATCTGCCTGCTAGTCAAAAACAGTTTTTGCATGGCAAGATAGATGTCTTTGTGCTCCTCCAGGTAAAAATCCGCGTGATTAACTATCCCTGCAATTTCGGTAAAGCACTCCGGGTCAATGAGGATCGAGCCGAGCAATGACTGCTCCGCTTCCAAGCTGAAGGGCATTTTTCTTGTCTGCCCGAAATCAAATTCTGCCATCCGATCATCCTCTTTCTTTCATTTACGGTCAAAAGACTGTACCTCTTCACCGTTTCGTGCTTTTATTTTTCCACGACCTTGACGATCATTTTCGTAGAAATACCGGCATACACCTTGACGGTGATCGGGTAATTGCCGCATGCCTTAACGCTCTCCATCTCGATCTTTCTTTTATCGACCTCGATTCCGTGTTGCTCTTTGATGGCATCCGCCACATCTTTTGCGGTTACCGAACCGTAGATTCTGCCGTCCGTGCCCGCCTGCACTGCAATGGTCACACTCATTTCACCCATTCTTTCGGCAAGCGCCTGCGCTTCCTTGCGCTCACATTCCTCTCTGTATTTTCTCGATTCTTCCTTCGCCTTCAGATCGGCAAGAACGCCTGCGTCTGCCTTCTGCGCCATTTTTTTCGGAAAAAGGAAATTACGTGCATATCCATCGCTGACTTCCACCACATCTCCCTTTTTTCCCTGTGCTTTTACATCCTGTAATAATACGACTTTCATTGTTTCTCTCCTTTTTGCTTGTCCTCCTGCTCGGCAGGTTTTGCAAGCAATTCTTTTTCATATTCGTCTATTGCGCCACGCAAAGCAGTGAGCACCACGGCAACATCACTTTCCTTCTGTTCAACCGCCGCCGCGTCAAATCTGCCGCCGCCGCCCAGTTTTTCAAGGATCAACTGCACATTTATCTTGCCGTTCGACCTACCTGAAATGCGCACCGAATCCCCGATCCTACAGACTGCAAATGTCGCTTCGATACCCTTGACAGTCAAGAATTTATCTGCCGCTTTTGCCGCCGCAATGCGGTAAGCGGGATCGTCATCGGTATGCTCATTGAGTGCAATACCGTATATTCCTTTGTAGACATGTACTTGATCCCCAAAGCCTACTTCCTTTTTGTAGTCCTCAAACTTGTCGGCAAACATCATCTGCACTGCCGTAGGATCGGCTTCTTCTCCCTTGAGATACTGCGCCGCCCCAAAAGTTTTCGTGCCTGTGTTGATCTCATACTTTTTGGTATCCAACACGATTCCCGCCAGCATCAGTTCCGCCTCATCTTTTGAGAGTGCCCCCGGCGCCAAACATTGTTCCAACATATCCGCCACCAATTCACAGGTAGAGGACGCCGATGGCTCGATATAGGTGATCTTCGGCTGTGTCGGAAGGCTGCCGGTCTTGCGGTGGTGATCGATAAATACGATCCGATCGGCATTTTCAGCCAGCTCCTTCGACTCAAACTGTTCGGGATTGTTGACATCCGCAATGATCAAAAGCGTTTCACTCCTCAACATATCCTGCGCCGTTGCCGCATCAATGAAGGTATCTGCTGTGATATCGGGCACCAACATAGCCTTTTTAAAGCACTGCTGTAAATTCGGATCATTCAGATTGGAAACAATATTGAACTTCACGCCGCTAATCTTGCAGAAATGTGCCAGTCCTACACAGGCACCGAACGCATCGAAATCGGCAAAACGATGTGCCATGATCAGCACATTTTCGGAACTGCAGATCTGATCAAGCAACTGCGCCGCCACGACGCGTGCGCGTACCTTCGTCTTGTTCTGCACCGTTTTGGTCTTACCGCCGTAAACGTCCATTCCTTTTTCAGTCTTGACAACCGCTTGATCACCGCCTCTCTGCAAAGCATATTCCAACGCACTGATAGAAGCTGCTGAACGCTCTTTCAAGTCTCCTCTAATGTCACCTACGCCAATCGAAACGGTAACCGGAATATTACTTTCACCTACACGCACCTCTCGGATGATATCTAAAATGGCAAATTTGTCGGCGATGATCTCTTTGAGTGCCGAAGCGTGCAGAACGATCTGATATTTGTTTCTGTCATACTCTCTAACGATCGCACCGTGATCGTCTGCCCATTTTTGCATGTGTTCGTCAATTTTGGATGCAACGGTACGGTAGTTTCCTTCCGCAAAGCGAAGGATCTCGTCAAGGCTGTCAATAACCACATACATAATGACCGATTGTTCCGCGTCATATTTTTCTTGTAACCGTTTCAGCTCCGTGCGGTCGTCCCAGATGATCACATACTGTTCTGTACCATTGTACATTTTGATCTTATGCCCTTTGATCAAGTAACTGCGGTCTCCGAGCATGACCTCCACCGCATCCTTTTCCTTTCCGTCCTCACGCTTACACAACCGATCCGGCTGCCTTGAAAAGAAGAGCGTGGTGTCCTGCCCGACCGCCTCAATCCCACCGCTTTGTTTGTAAAAAACGCGATTGACATAGGTGATCTTCCCCGATTCATCGCAGATCAACACCGGTTTATCCAAATCTCTTAAAAAGACAAAATCTGGATCTTGCGCAAATTCCGGCAAATCGTTTCCTCTGTAATGATCGGTCAGCAGGTACACACCCACGATTCCGAGGAGCAACAGGCAGAAATACATCACCATCATGAAGATCCAGCCCGCAAAAGCGGACGTGCTCTTTCCAAACAGCGCGTATGCGGCAAAAGTCACTAGCGCTCCCATTGCCGAAACCAGCATCAAGGGAGTAAACAGTTTCTTCAACCTCAAAAGAAAATTGCCGAATCTGTCTTTCTTATTGATCTTCAGTTTTGAAAAGAATTCCTTCATAGTAACCCCCTTTCTTACGCTCTCGTTTCGTCTCTCGCTTATTTTTTGTTACTGTTGATATTGAACATCTGCTCCATCTTTTTACGCAGTGCCTCTGAAAGAACAAAATACCCGCCAAGCATCGAAACAAAAACAACTGGATTACTTAAGATCAAAATAATGCCGATTATGACAAGCAGAATATTTCTTTTCAAATTCTTCCACTTCATTCCGCAAAGAGCGCGAATTCCAATTGCGAAGAAGAGTGGCGTAAAGATAATTGAGATGTTCAATGCCACTGTCAGGATCGTCTCTGTGCCGGAAAAGAAAGAAAGGAAAGACGGTGCAAACTGGCAAATCAGGAAAAGCACAGCCCCAAAAACGCTTGCTGTCAATTTGAAAGGTTTTGAGCGATCCTGCACTCTTGAAAAGGCAGAAACAGACAGGGCGGTAAAATAACCGCTGATATTGTGGCATGCAATGAGCAGCCCGGGAAGCAACATCATGAGCAATTCCGCACCACTTGCAAACAGTTTCTCCGCCACTTCCCCTACCCGTACAAGATCCGCATCCTCGCCGATCAATTCGTACTGCTCTAATATATACTGCAGATATTTCACCGTCAGCGGATCGGACAACGACACATCGGTCATTTGTTTTGACCAAGTCTCTGTCGCATCGCGCATGCGATCTACCAGACTCGTTAAAAAGCTACTGCTCGGATCACTCATAAACGCATAGATGAAAAGGACTGCCACAAACAGCAAAACAGACGGCACAGAGCCGTACAAGATCACATTGGTCTTACTCTCCCCCGCCGAGAGCGCACGACTCATCGACACGCCGGAAAGCAAGAACGACATCGTCAAGATCGAAGGCAAGATAGAAAAATAGCCTGAGGAGAAGTAGAACAGCGGAATCGCCGAAAGACCTGCCAAACCGGCAGCAAACCAGATTGCGCTATTTTTCGAATAACTGCGCATCCATTCGGAAACAAGAAATGCAGCAAAACCGGAAGACAAAAACCAAATGATGAGAAAGCCAACCGTCAAAAGCGGAGCAATCAACTGCGCCACACCGGAAAGTTGTTCAAAAAGCACCAAATATCCGCCGGCAAAGGACAGGGATGCAGCCGCCAAAACACCGGACAGAACTGTTAAAACAATCAAAAGCAACGGATGATAGTATTTTTTCTGCTCTGCCATTTGCTTTTCCTCCTTTTTCAATACCTAAAACTATACAAGGTATATTATACCACATTTTTTACCTTTTGTAAAGTTCTTCTTGCCAAATTTCTTTTTTTGTAATATAATAATCAATAGTATGTGATCCGTAAAAGACCAAGGAGGTTTTTCATGAACAATTATATCAAACGCGCGCCCAAAGATCTGCATCTTGACCCTATCATCGAGATCGGACAAAAATGGATGCTGTTGACTGCCGCAAAACCGGACGGCAGTTTCAACACCATGACCGCCTCGTGGGGTGGCATCGGTGTTTTGTGGAATAAACCGGTCGCCTTTATATTCATCCGTCCGCAACGGTACACCAAGGAATTTATCGACGCAAACGATCTCTTCACCGCTTCTTTCTACAAAGAAAAATACCGCCCGACGCTCACTTTCTGTGGTCGAAACAGCGGCAGAACGACCGACAAAGTCAAAGAAACAGGTCTTACCCCAGCAGTATTCGGAAAAGGCATTGCGTTTGAAGAAGCAGAGCGTGTTCTTGTATTAAAGAAACTGTATTGCGGCAAGATCGATCCGACAGACTTTATCGAAAAGGATCTGGACGAGATCAATTACAAAGATAAAGACTACCACGCTGTATATATTTGCGAGATCGTCGAGGGGTATGAAAATGCATGAGTTTTGAAAGAATGACGATAAACGGTGTGGCATTTTACCGCTCCACCCTGCTTTCCTGCCCGCATGCATTCAGCACCCGACACGGCGGAGTGTCTTCCCTGCCACATCTGGCAACCCTCAATTTGGGAACGAACCGCGGAGACGAGCCGATGTGCGTCGAAGAAAACTTTCGTCGCATTTCAATAGCAGCAGGACTGCCGGAACAGCGGGTTTCCGCTTTGCAGATCCATTCAGCAAAAATCCTCTATCAAACCGCTCCGACCGAAACAATACCGGAATGCGATGGCTTTCTTACCGACAAAAAAGGACTTACCCTAACCGTCAAAACGGCAGACTGCATTCCCATTCTGCTTTATGCACCGCAAGCCGGCATCGTGGCAGCAGTGCATGCAGGATGGCGCGGCAGCGCCGACGGGATCGTTAAAAATGCTGTGAAAGCAATGTGCGATCGCGGTGCAATGCCAAAGGATATCCGTGCCGCCATCGGGCCGGGGATCGGACGCTGTTGCTTCAGAGTAAGAGAAGACTTCATCTCCGCTTTTACGGAAGCCGTCGGAAAAGAATACGCGAAAAAATTCATCATTCTCGAAAAAGACCAGCCCACCGCGGACTTAAAAGGGCTCAATCATCAATATCTTTTGGACGCCGGACTGTCGGACGGGCATATCGATCTTTCAGATCTTTGCACCTGTTGTCACCCGAATGAATTCTACTCACACCGCGCGCAAAAAGGACTGCGCGGTAGCCTTGCGGCAATGATCGCACTGTAAAGGCATATTTTCGTTTTGCTCGACATATTCATATAAAAACTGTGATTAAAAACTGTGATCTTGCCGAGGTTTTTATGAAAAAATACGTTTTTCCCCTATTCATATCCCTTTTATTACTGTTATTACTGTTGTCCTCTTGCGCCGCTCCGCGCTCCGAACAAACCTTGCCCGTACTTCCTTTTGAAGAAACGGTGACCATTGTCAATGACATCGGAAATGTCGAAGTACTCTTCACAATGACCGACGAGCAAACGGGCAGTTATCGTATCCTCACTCCCGAAAGTATCTCAGGAACAGTCTTTTCAAGACAAAACGGCACTTACATTGGCAGTGTTGAAAACTTTTCCACCGAGTATTCCTCTGATTTCTTGCCGGATCGCGGACTGCTTTTTGAAATGTTTTCTCTTGAAGGAGAACCACTCAAATACACCGTCACCGAGGATGGGGTGCATTACACCGTACAGAGTTACATTGAAGAAGAGCGAAATTTTCTTTTTTTCTTTGAAGGATCCCAACTTGTCAAATTGATCGTAGAAGGGGAAAAGCCAATCACAATATATTTTGAAAAGGAACAGGCGAAATAACAGCACAAGAGAGGATGATAAAGTGCATCCTCTTTTTTGTGATCCCGACCTTTTTTTACTTTTCCTGTTGACTTTTGGATAAATTAAGGGTATGATGTTGATATCAAAACAAACATTTCGGAGGTATTTACCGTGAAGTATTGTAAAGTGACCATCCTGATACTTGCCATCGCCCTTCTGTTGACCGCCTGTACCACAGCGCCGACATCTACATCTCTTTCGCTGCCTTCCTTAACCGAAGCGCCTTCCCTAACACCGACGTCAATGTCAACGCCTACGTCGTCTCCCACTCCCACTCCTACACCTACTCCTACTCCTACTCCTATGCCTACACCTACACCTACGCCTACATCTACATTTGAACCGTTTACCTTGGCATTCGCAGGTGACACCTCTTTTGCAGAAAACTATCGTATCTACCAAAATGCAGTCAAGGAAGGCTATGCCGACAATCTCGACGCATGCTTTGGAAAAGATCTGTTGGAACGAATGCGCGCGGCGGATGTATTTATGGTCAACTGCGAATCGGCAGTCGCATCAAAGGGCACGCCGATGCCAAACAAGCCATGGCGCTTTTTGACCTCTCCCGAAACCGCCAAAGAATTTGTAAGCATAGGCGCAGATATCATCAATCTCGCAAACAATCACACATTTGATTATCAGGAACAGGCCTTTTTAGAGACACTCTCCACCTTTGAAGATCTCGGTATTCCGACAGTCGGTGCCGGTAAAAATGCTGCGGAAGCATATGCGCCGGTCATAAAAGAACTCAGCGGTGTGAAGATCGCTTTTTTCGGATTTACCATGGCAGAGAAAAAATTCGCAGTCGTAGCAGGGGAAAACAGTCCAGGGATTGCCGGTTGTTTTGATACGACCGCCGCCTGCACGGCAATCAAGGCAGTGCGAGAAGAAGTGGATTTCATCATCACCGCCGTACACTTCGGTAATGAATACACAACCGAGATCAGCAAATCGCAACAGTCTGCCGCATATGCCTTTATCGATGCAGGAGCGGATTTTGTATTCGGCGGACATTCTCACATCCCACAAGGAATGGATATTTATAACGGCAAACTGATCGTATACAGTCTCGGAAATTTTTTATTCAACAACAAAAGTTTGGATTCTGCCTTTTTAGAACTGACTTTCACTTCTCCCACTGACTATCAGTTCACCTATTATCCCTGTTATCAGACAAACTGCCATGTGGATTTTTCAAACGGTTCAAAACAAGGTTTACAACTTTTGGCAGATCTGCGCACCCTTTCTCCGAAGGTGAACATCGACGAAGAAGGTCATATCGGCATCAAATAACTGCAAAGCATTTCAAAAAGCAGAATAATTCCCCCAAAAATACTATATGGCACACAAAAAAGGGATGCTTTGATCGGCATCCCTTTTTTTATTTTTCTTTAAATGCTAAAACAACGAGATCTGATTGGTCTCGGATAATCCACGCAACACACCGTTGTTTTCGAGCAGTTCCATGATTGCTTTTGTCGCTTTTGAGCGCTCTTGAAGTTCCTGTTTTGAAAAGAATTCTCCATCGGCTCTTGCCTGAACGATCTTTTCCGCAGCAGTTTCCCCCAACCCCGGCAAACAGTTAAAGGGCATTCGGATCTTTCCGTCTTCCGGCAAAAATCTCGTGGCATCCGACTTGTAGAGGTCGACCGGCAAATATTCGATCCCCCTTGCCATGCTTTCAAGAACCAACTGCATCGCAGAAAGGGTATCCTTATCCTTTTGGTTATCCTCTTTTTTACGGATCTTATCGTCTATTTCCCGCATAACCTGCTTGACAGCCTCCTTACCACCCGACACGATCTGTCCGTCAAAACCGTCCGGTGCAACCGAGAAGTATGCGGCATAAAAAACAAGCGGCTTATTGACCTTGAACCAGCCAAGACGGATGGCAGACATAACATATGCCGCTGCATGCGCCTTTGGGAACATATACTTGATCTTCTTACAAGAAGCGATATACCAATCCGGAACGCCATGTTCGATCATATGCGCTTCCCAGTCGGGGGTCAGTCCTTTGCCCTTCCGCACGCTCTCCATGATCTTGAACGCCTCCAGATTGTCAAGCCCATATCGAATCAGCGTCAACATGATGCTGTCTCTCGTCGCGACGACCTCGGAAATGGTACATATCCCATCCTTGATCAGATCTTGCGCATTGCCCGTCCAAACATCAGTACCGTGCGAAAGACCTGAGATCTGCAGAAGATCCGCAAAAGTCTTTGGCTGTGCTTCTTCCAACATCTTTTGTGCAAAACGCGTACCGAATTCTGGAAGCCCGTATGTCCCTATATTGGTATCAATATCGCCTTCCTTCAATCCAAGCGGTCTTAAAGAGGTAAACAGTTCATACACTTCCGGCGCGTTCATCGGTACATCCATCACGCTCTGTCCGCTAAAACGCTCCAACCACTTGTATTTTGTCGGAATATCATGCCCCAGTTCATCCAGTTTCAGAATGGTATCATGCAAGAACGCAAAAGCAAAGTGGGTGGTGACAATATCGGAATTGGGGTCATCGGCAGGGTGTTGTACCGGGGTAAAATCATACACATCATATTCCCTTGGAATAACGACGATTCCACCGGGATGCTGACCGGTGGTACGCTTCACACCCACACAGCCGTTGACCAAACGATTGATCTCCGCACGGTTGACCGAAATTCCCTTTTCTTCAAGGTACTTCATGACATAGCCGTATGCCGTTTTGGAAGCAAGCGTTCCAAGCGTACCCGCTTTGAAGACATTCTCTTTGCCAAAGAGATCTTCGGTGTATTTATGTACCTTTCCTTGCACCTCTCCCGAAAAGTTCAGATCGATATCGGGAGACTTGTCTCCGTGGAAACCAAGGAAAGTCTCAAAAGGAATATCATGCCCATCCTGCGCCATTTTGCTACCACAATGCGGACAATTTTTGTCCGGCAAATCAAATCCCGAACCGACAGATCCATCGGTGATGAATTCGGAATAGCGGCACTTCGGGCAATAATAATGTGGCGGTAGAGGATTTACTTCCGAAATCCCCGCCATCGTTGCAACAAAGGAAGAGCCGACCGAGCCTCTGGAACCGACCAGATAGCCTTCGCTCTCGCTGTACCACACCAGTTTTTGTGCAATGATATACAAAACCGCGAAACCATGCTGAATGATCGAACTCAGTTCTCTCTCCAGTCTGCTTGAAACGATCTCCGGAATCTTTCCTTCGAAGCCGTACATTTTTTCGGCACGCTCCCAACAGATCCGCTTCAGATCTTCCTCCGCCCCTTCCATCTTCGGTGTGAAAGTGCCGTCCGGGATCGGGCGGATCTTTTGGATGCTATCAGCGATCTTGCGGGTGTTGGTGACCACCACCTCATAGGCCTTTTCTTTTCCGAGATAGGAAAATTCTTCCAGCATCTCGCCCGTTGTCCGAAGGTAAAGCCCCGTTTCTCGTTCCCAATCGGAATATTTCATTCCCTTTTGCAGGATCTGACGGTAGATTTCATCCTCTTTTTTAAGAAAATGCACATCGCATGTTGCAACAACCGGCTTACCGAGTTCTTCCCCAAGCGCACAGATCCGACGATTGATGTCCATCAGTTCTTCATCGGAAGACACCTTTCCTTGATCTATCAAGAATCGATTATTGCAAAGCGGTTGAATTTCAAGATAATCATAATAGGAAGCAATCTCCTTGATCTGTTCTGTCGAAAGACCGTCGAGAATAGCTTTATAAAGCTGTCCCGCCTCGCACGCTGAACCTACAATCAAGCCTTCGCGGTAATTGTCCAAAGCCGTCTTCGGTACGCGGGGAACGCGGTGAAAATAGTCGAGATAACTCTTTGAAACAAGTTTGTACAGATTCTTCAGCCCTACCAAATTCTTAGCAAACAGGATCATATGGTAGGTAGGCAGTTTCTTCGGATCGGCACGGTCGCTCATGGCAGCGGCAATCTCAGAAACACTGTTGACACCTTCCTTTTTGAGCTGTTCACACATCCTGCCGAAGATCATAGCAAGCATGGTTGCGTCCTCAAACGCACGGTGGTGATCGAAATCCCCTAAACCATAATGCTCTGCCAAAATATCCAATTTGTGCCGTTTCAAGCTCGGATTAAGATATTTTGACAGCGGAACAGTGTCGAGATATGAATTGGTAAAAGGAATCTTATTATCCTCGCAAACCTTGCGAATAAAGGAAGTATCAAAATTGGCATTGTGAGCGATCAGCATTCGTTGCCCTGTAAAATCAAGGAAGGCGCGCACGGCATCTACCGGTTTCGGCGCCCCCGACACCATTTCATCGGTAATGCCGGTCAATTCGGTGATGTTCTCGGGAATATGCACTCCGGGATCGACAAAAGTGGAGAATTGCTCGATGACCTCGCCGTTTTTGAATTTGACTGCGCCGATCTCGGTGATGGCACAATTTGAAACGGAAAGTCCGGTCGTCTCAATGTCGAACACCACAAATTCGGAATCCGAGAGATCCCCGTCATTATTGCCGTATGCCGCTCTTGCAGTGTCATCCACAAAATAGGCTTCCATACCGTAAAGTACTTTGATGTCGGTTTTAGCAGTATTATCAAGCATCAGCGGATAAGACTGCACATTTCCGTGATCGGTGACAGCAATGGTATCCCATCCGTACTGTTTGACCGTTTCCACCAAAAATTCGGGAATGATCAGAGCATCCATAGTGGATAAATTGGTGTGCAGGTGTAATTCCACCCGTTTTTCCGGTGCATCGTCTGTTTTGAGTACCCGCTTGATCTTCATAAGCTTACGCGCATCCAATACCATTTCGCCGGATTTGTCAAAACGATCGACTTTAAAAGAGCCGTTCACAGCAAGCGAAAGACCGTATACCGTGACCATCGTCTGAACGCCGCGGCGAATAGTGACTCCCGATTTGGAGATCAATTTATCGAGCGCTTTGCCGTCCTCATCATTATCTACCACCAACTTGACGGTGGTACTGCTATTGTAATCGGTGACGCCAATCGACATGATGATCTTGGTCTCTCCCTTATTGAGTCTGGACTCATAGGAATCGACATGGCAAAGAACTGTCACATTCGACATCGGCTGATCGAGACGATAGAGCGGCGTCGGATGTTCGATCGTAAACGGTTCGCCGTAAAGTGATTCCGGTGCGGAAACATCGAAGGTCAGCGTACCTACTTTATAAAGATCTTCCCCAATCTGTTCCGGATCAATACCGTCCCCTTTGACTAAGGTACTACGCGGCAGTTCCGGTTGCTCGGGACGCACGCTAACGCTTCCTCCTTGCCCTGCATAGCCGCCAACAGAGGTTTCCGGCGTAACAACAGGCTTGGCAAAACCGCCCTTCATCATATCCATCAGGCGCTTTTTCTGATCAGCGACATATTCGGCATACACCTCTTCATCCGTGCGTGTTTCCTTCACGCGCACGGAAAATTCTGTGGAAAACTCACTTCTCAATATTCCTTCGATCGTCTCGCTGATTCTTCCCTTTTCAAGAAGACTCAGTCCTCCTTCTCCCCACGGAAGCAACACCACGATCTCTTTTCCGTTGATCTGATAATCGAAGGTGTCAAAAAAGCCCCGCGCCATTACACCGACACGCACCGTTTCGCGAATAATCTCTTTGAAATATTCATTCGTAAAACGATTTGCGGGATAGTGTGGCAGGATCAAAACGGTATGGATGTCATACGCTACCCGGATATCCTCTTCAATTGCATACAACTTGTCTTTTGGTACGATTTCGGGGAAATCAAGAGAGATTTTAACGATCTTCCGTTCCTTATCTACTTGCCGCGTGATATTCCTCCCCTGTTCAAGGATCTTGCGGTGTTCTGCCGTCGGCTGATAACGCCTAAACAGTTCAAAAAAGCTCTTTTGGCTGTTTTCCATATCTTTAAACTCCTCTTTGGAGGTCAGCGCCTCCGATGTGGTATATAAAAACTGTAAAACGGCATTTTGCCATCACAAATCAATCAAATGAATCATGTTACTGCATTTTTTCGACTTCCTCGATCAGTGTTTCAACCAGTCGGTCTTCCGAAATCTTGCAAACGATCTCTCCCTTTTTGAAAAGAACCGCTTCTCCCTTGCCGCCGGCAATGCCGATATCCGCATCCGCCGCCTCACCGGGACCATTGACAACGCATCCCATGATAGCAACCTTTGTTTTTCTTGTCAGTTTCAGCGTTGCCGCCCTCTTTTCAAATTCTTCCGCAATGCCTATGATATCAATCATTGTTCTGCCGCAGGTCGGACAAGACACAAGTGTCAGCATTCTGGTATCGTCGAATTCGAGCGCCTCTAAAATCCTTCTGCCGCATTCCACTTCCCTAACAGGATCCGCTGTCAAAGAAACTCTTAACGTATCGCCGATGCCGCAAAGAAGCAGTCCGCCGATGCCGGCAGCCCCTTTAGTCTCTCCGAGACGCACCGTGCCGGCCTCGGTCACCCCCAAATGAATCGGCCAGTCGCATTTTTCCGCAATCAAACGGTTTGCCTCCGCCATTTTATAGGGAGAAGAAGACTTGACAGCGACCACGATCTTATCAAAACCATAGCCTTCCAAAATGCGCACATTCTCAAGCGCACTTTCCGCCAATGCTTCCGCAGTCACACCGCCGAATTTCGCCAATTTGCTCTTTTCAAGAGAACCGCTGTTCACACCCACGCGGATCGGCACATTCTTCTCATCGCACGCCTTAACGACTGCGCGCACCCGCTCGGCAGAACCGATGTTACCGGGATTGATGCGCACCTTGTCTGCACCCGCCGCAACAGCTTCGAGTGCCATCTTATAATCAAAATGGATATCCGCTACGATCGGCATAGCGATATCGCTTTCATTCTTCAGTTTATGTAATATTCTTGCATTTTCAATATCCGGAACGGTCATGCGTACAATGTCGCATCCGGCATCTTGAAGCGCCTTCATTTGCGCATAAATATTCTCATAACCACGCGCAGTAGTCATTGATTGCACAGTAATCGGGGCATCTCCTCCGATATAGAGATTGCCCACTTTTACTTTATTGCTTTTTCTGCGAATATCGTTATAATTCATTTCCATCTGTCCTTTCATAGAGCTTTTACTTGACGCTGTCAGCCGAACAGCGCCCAAATATCCTTAAAGGTGACCACCGCCATCAGCAACAGCAACAATACGATGCCCACAAAATGCACCATCCCCTCAAATTTTTGCGGGATCGGTCTTCTGATGATCAGTTCAACAAACTGGAAGAACAACCGTCCGCCGTCCAATGCCGGAACCGGCAAAAGGTTGAACAGCCCCAAATTGACAGAGATCAACATACAAATATAGATGAAGGAATTACTGCTTTGCCCTTCCACAGCATTGGCATCCTGCTTGATCGCATCACCGACCACACCCGCTGTTCCGATCGGCCCGGAGACCTCATCTATGCCATATTTACCGGTGATCAAATCAAACAATGAATCGTACACCATCCGCACCGACAGTTTCATTTGGCAAGCGGTGTTTTTTAAAACATTCAGCGGTGTCTTCCCTTGTTCATCGTAAGAAAAATCACGATATCCATAACTATGTCCCTGCTCTGTGTTGGTTTTGAAGTTCACCGCCTCCAATTTGACCTTCTCACCATCACGCAAAACAATTATCTCAACCGGTTCCGAACCGTATCGGAAAAGTTCGTAGATGATCTCCTGCCCGGTATAGACACGGTTGCCCTCGATCGAGATGATCTGATCTCCGATTTCAAGGGGTGTGTCTCCTTGATTGGATACAGCCCAATCGGCAAAACCGGTCACGGTCGTTCCGTAGAGTCCAGGCATGGTGATGATATAACTGAATGTCAACAAAAGGCCGAGAAGCAGATTCATCGCGCCGCCTGCCGCGGTAATAATCATCCTTTGCCACACTTTTTTATGGGAAAAGGCGTTTGGATCTGCCGACTCCTCATCCTCTCCCTCCATGGCAACATATCCGCCGATCGGCAGGAGTCGGAGAGAATATCGGATTCCCGACTTTTTCGAGACTTTTGAACAGACCTTCGGACCCATACCAATGGCAAATTCATGAACAGTCACCTTGAACAGTCGCGCAGTAATGTAATGTCCAAATTCATGGATAAAGATGAGCACGCCGAACATCAGCACGGTTGCCACAATAGTGATCGCTGTCATTGCGCCCTTATTTTCGGTAAGTGTGATAAGAAAATTGCTTGTTTCGTTGACCATTCGTTTACTCCGTTAATTCACCAACGCACGTACCAACCGCTCTGCCTCTTCACCGGCAGAAACGATCTCATCAAGCGTCGGCTCTGTAATATTCGGGTAATCTTTTGTTACCCGTTCGACATATTCTGAAATGCGGTTAAAGGTGATCTTCCCTTCAAGGAAAAGTGCCACCGCCGCTTCGTTTGCGCCGTTCAAAACAGCACCCTTGATGCCACCTTCTTTCATCGTCCAAAGGGCGAGTGGCAACAGTGTAAAGGTTTCAGTATCCGGCTTGTAGAAGGTCAGTTTGCCGATTTCAAAAAGATCCAGCGGCTTGACAGGACTTTCAACGCGATCGGGATAGGTAACAGCGTATTGGATGCAATGTCGCATATCCGGATTGCCGAGTTGTGCGATCACGCCGCCATCTCGGTACTCCACCATTGAATGAATGATGCTCTCCCTATGCACCACCACTTCCACCTGCTCCGGTTTTACTCCAAACAGATGAATAGCTTCCATAACCTCAAAACCCTTGTTCATCAGTGTTGCAGAATCAACAGTGATTTTTGCCCCCATCGACCATGTCGGATGTGCAAGCGCTTCTTTTGCCGTCATATTTTCAAGTTCGTCCTTCTTTTTTCCAAAGAACGGCCCACCGGACGCCGTCAGAAGAATGCGACGCACTTCTTCCTTTTTACCAGCAAGAAGGCTTTGAAAAATGGCAGAATGCTCACTGTCTACCGGCAAAATAGGCAGGTTCTTCTCTTTTGCCAATGCCATGACCAGATCACCGGCACAGACAAGGCTTTCTTTATTGGCGAGCGCTAATTTTTTTCCTGCCTTCAGAATGGACACCGTAGGGAGCAATCCCGCTCTGCCGACAATAGAGTTTATGACAGTATCGGCGTCCGTCATTCCGGGAATGGCACAAATTCCTTCCCTGCCGACTAAAACTCGTGTATCAGTGTCGGCAATGCGCACTTTCAGATCTGCCGCTGCTTTTTCATCCGCTACCGCACAAAAACGGGGGTGGAACTTCCGCACCTGTTCTTCAAGCGCTCCGATCTGTCGTCCTGCCGCGATCGCATCGACTCTGTAGCCGTGAAACGCCGCTACATCCAGTGCCTGCTTGCCGATTGAACCGGTAGAACCGAGAACCGCAATCGTTTTCATAATAAGTACCTTCGCTTTCTAAAAAAGCATCCTTCCGTGTAGATACGGCTTAGGGGAAACCTTCTCTTCAAAAAGTTTCCCCTAATACCTCCTGAAAATTCAGATAAAAGTGGCATCCTTCTGCCACGCAAAACAAATGCACAGATACAGCGTCAAACGGTATAGAACAGAGCCAGCCCGACCACCTCATAAAGGATGATCGGCACGGGACCTGCGCCAAGCACGCTGTCGAAGCGATCGAGAATACCGCCGTGTCCCGGAAGTAGCTTCCCATAGTCCTTGATCCCGTAATGCCGTTTGACCAACGAAGCAATCAGATCACCCGCCATGGCAAAAAGCGACATGACCAGTCCTACGGCAATAAGCGCGGGATAATTCGGCAGATATGTATCTTGTATCAATCTTACAACAAAGCCAAAGATGACTGCGGCTAAAACGCCGGCGCACAGTCCGCCGATTGCCCCTTCCACTGTTTTCTTGGGGCTGACATCGGGAATGAGTTTGTGTTTTCCAAACGCTTTGCCGGTAAGATATGCGAAGATATCGGTCGACCACGCAACAAGGAACGGTAATTCATATCCGTATTTTCCTTGTCCCACGATATGCATTTCAAGCGCATACAGCGCATTAAAGCTGATCAGCACATACAAGCACATCAAAAACAAGATCGCAACATCCTGTAATTGTAATCTTCCTTTCGAAAAAACAGCAGACACCAAATACCATAACGCAAGCAAAAAAAAGACAATTGCGCAGTTTTTAAAAAATGTCCCTGCTTTTCCGAAATATACCAGAAACGGAAGTAGCACCGCTACCAAATAAGTTGGAAGCGCCACCCCAATTTTTTTGTGTAACCCTGCCGCACGCAAAATTTCAAACATAGACACTACACCGACAAAGAGAAAGAAAATCAATCCAAGCAGTGTATGCCCCAATAAAATTACCGGAATGATGATCAGTGCAAAAATGATTGCCGTAATAACTCTGGTCTTCATTCTTTACTCCTTTTTCCCGTCGGCATTCACGACCGCGCCAAAGCGTCTCGTTCTACCTCCGAATGCTTTGATAGCGCGATCGATCTCTTCCTCATTCATGTCCGGCCAACAGGTATCGGTATAGTAAAATTCACTGTAAGCTGCCTGCCAAAGAAGAAAATTGGACAGTCTCTGCTCGCCTGCCGTGCGCACGATCAGATCGGGGTCCGGACTTTCACAGGTGTAAAGCGCACCATTGAGCGATGCTTCGGTCACCGCCTTCCCCTCTTTAATCAACTTGTTGACCGCATAAACAATTTCCGCACGCGAACCATAGTTGAGGGCAATGTTTAGGATATATTTGTTGTTTTTTGAACGTTCCTCAAGATCGATCATCTCTGCACGCAGATTGGGGGAGAATGCCGATTTGTCTCCGAGAAAGATCAGCCGCACATCGTTTTTACGGATTTCTTCAAAAGCATCATCCATGTAACTCTTGAACAGCTTCATCAAGGCAGAAATCTCTTTTTCCGAACGTTTCCAGTTTTCGGTAGAAAAGGCGTAGAAAGTCAGATGCATCACACCGAGGTCAAAACAATACTCAAGGATCTTTCGAAAAATCTCAGCGCCCACCTTGTGCCCGTACTCTCTGGGCATCAGTCTCTTTTTCGCCCATCTGCCGTTACCGTCCATAATGAACGCAATATGCTGTATATTCTTTTCTTTGACTAATGCCACACTTTCTTCTCTGGACATACTACTACACCTCTTGTTTTACGATCAAACAGTCATCAATTCCTTGGATTTTTTGTCTGCGATCTCATCGACCTTTTTGATATACTTATCGGTCAGATCCTGAATAGTCTTTTCGGAAGTCTTCTGTTCATCCTCGGTCATCTCGCCTGTTTTCTTCATACTCTTACACTTATCGTTGGCATCTCTGCGAATGTTTCTGAGATTAACTTTGCACTCCTCCGCATGTTTTGCTACATCCTTACAGAGTTGCTTTCTGCGCTCTTCCGTCGCCTGCGGGAAAAGGAGCCGAATGACTGAACCGTCATTCTGCGGATTGACACCGATATCTGCCATCTGGATCGCCTTTTCGATTGCCTTTAAAAGCGTTTTATCCCAAGGTGTGATCACAATGGTGCGCGCATCGGTGACCTTAACCTCTGCCACAGCATTGATGGCTGTGGGCGCACCGTAATATTCCACTTCCACATCGTTTAACAGCGCCGGATTGGCTCTTCCTGCCGAAATGACGGAAAGTTGTTCTTCGAAAAAGGCAATGCTCTTTGTCATTTTGCTTTCGTAAAGAGGTGTTTCGAGTTTCATAGTATTCTGTTCCTTTCGTATTTTAAATCATATTCACAAGGTGCAAAAAAGATCACGCTTGTTTATTCATTCTGCGCAGTTATCAATAACCGTCCCCGGTTCTTCTCCCTTTGCGACCGCAACGATCCTATTCGGATCATCTAGCCCAAACACCAGAATTTTAAGGTCGTTGTCCAATCCGAACGCCGCAGCGGTCATATCAATCGCCTTTAACTGATCCTTTAAGATCTGTGCAAAGGTGATATGTGTATATCTCTTGGCATCGGGATTCTTGTTTGGATCGGAATCATAGATGCCATCCACATTCTTTGCAAACAAGAGAGCATCTGCCTCAATTTCCTTGCCTTTTAACACTGCACCGGTATCGGTAGAGAAATAGGGACTGCCTGTACCGCAGCCGAAGATAACGATCTTTCCTTCCGAAAGCAATTTGACGGCCTCATCTCTTGAAAATGGCTCTGCAAACGGCTTCATGGCTACAGATGTCATCACGACTGCTTCTTTTCCTTGCTTTGCCAACGCATCTTTCAAAGAAAGTGCGTTAATGACCGTACCAAGCATACCCATTTGGTCTGCTGTTACGCGGTCCATTCCCCTGCCCGGTCTTGCTCCGCGCCAAATATTGCCCGCACCGACAACAATAGCCACTTCCACACCGGCTTCTGCCGTTTTCACAATGGCAGAGGTAATGGCGTCTACCATTTCGTAATCATACAGTTCGTCGACTTTTTCGTTTTTCAACGCTTCTCCGGACAATTTCAAAAGAATTCTTTTGTACTTCATGGTGTTCTACCTCTTTCTTTTTATTTTCCAAGATCGGAACAGTTTAATTTGCTCTTTGCTTTCTTGAGGCCAGCCACTTTTCCGTTGTTGGAATGGCAATGACAACAAAGACAATCATCAGGAAATATCTTAAAATGTCGATCGCGATCAATTCTTTTCCGAACAGAGCAATACCGAAATGCTTAAGTCCTTCCTTCAGCGCAAATACACCGGCAACTCCGACTGCCATCCGAACGATTTTTCTTTTTACGCTTGCTTTTTCCGGTTCAAAATGCAACCATCTGCAATCAACCAAAAAGCTGATCGCAAATCCGATGCCACAGGATGCCATCTTCACACAGTCCGCCACCATGTCGAATTCTTTGACCGCGCCCACCGCATACAAGGCACAACTGTACACAATGGCGCCGAGCGACACCAATACAACGATGGCGGAAATGACCACGTCTGCCTTTCTGTTATCAAACACTTTATCAAACACCATTGCGCAAGAAACGATCAGCAAAAGCGTCAAAATAAAAGAAACGACTACATCAAAAGGAGTGTGTACTCCTAAATAGAGCCTTGAAAAAGCAATGGTCACCGCAACGGCAAAAAGCGTAATCCTTACCCACATTTTTTTGACCGACAATCCGAGCATCCCGTAAAGAGAGAGAGCTGATTGAGTATGCCCACTCGGAAAGGAATAGCCTGTCGCTCCCTCCACCGAGCCAAACATGTCAAGCGGACGGTATCGATCGATCAGATGCGGATAATCCTTAACGAGCACCCACGGACGCTCAATCCGACAACCGATCTTCAAAAACTGGACGACTGCCGAGGAGACAAAAAAGGCAATACCCATTTTGTACGCCATTTTTTTGTTGAAACACAGAAAAAGCAGCGCAACCACTACAATAATAATATATTCCGATCCGAGCCATGTAAAAAGCGAAAAAAATCGGTCAAAAAATGCCGTTCTATTTTCGGCGATCCACGCAAGAATCTCCAAATTCCATTCAAAAAATGCGCTCATTTTTGTTTTTCTTTCCTTTTTTCACCACGAAACACCCATTCTCTCTGCAGAATGTAGGTAAAGATGAACATCACGATCTGAAGGATGGGATGCACCAACAAATTGGCATACGGCTCTACCGCATTCGGTAAAAATCCCCACACCGAAACCCCTTTAACAGCCAGTAATTGACAGAACAATCCGATAGCCGCCATCGGGAGGCATATAGTGTAGTATTTCAGCAATGCCGTAGACAACTTATTTTTCGTCTTGGATTTCGTTCCGAAAACGAAGCTTCTATTGCAAATAAAGTTAAACACCGAAGAAATGAGTCTGGCAATCGTATAAGCAATAGCCGTATACCGGAGAATATCCAAATCCGTAAATCGGATGAGCAACCAAGTCAATGCCGCAAGACATCCGTACTCCAACAGGTAAGACATGATCGACACCCCGGTATACTTTACAAAATGCCCAAGGATCATTTTATACACTCTGAAAGAATCTCTGATCACACGATAGTGAGAAGTTTGATTTTCCTCGATATAAATGGTGCGTATGACCTCTTCCGTATACGGAATGCACTCTGTCTTGAAATCAAGCAGCATCCTTGTTTCATACTCATAACGTTCTCCACGCACCTGCAACATCTGCGGAAGCACCGACATCGGAAAAGCGCGCAATCCCGTTTGGGTGTCGCTCAGTTTCATACCGCAAAAAATTCTGAAAACAGCACAGGTAATACGATTGCCCGCCATGCTCCTAAACGGAACATCCTTCTGTGAAAAGTCGCGCACACCAAGCACAACTTTCCGCTCCCGCGTCATCCTTTCCGCGCATTTTTTGCAGTCCTCCGGGTGATGCTGTGCATCTCCGTCCACCGTCACCGCGCCAAGCGCATCCGGCATGTTTTCAAGAATGTACGCAAAAGCCGTCTTCATTGCGGCGCCCTTGCCCTTGTTGACTTCATGCACCAAAAGAGTGACTCCCGGCATCGCGGCGCAGTCCTTAAAACGAGCCTTGTGTTCTTCACTGCTACCGTCATCAACTGCAATGACCCTTTCAAAACCAACGTCCAACAGTCCCTTGACCACCTTTGCCAGCTTTTCATCCGGGTTGAGAGATGGCACGACCGCCACCACTTTTTGATATCCATTTTCCATGTCGTTTTAATTCCCTATTTTTTATCAAGTTCTGTGACCATATCCACTCTTCTCTGATGTCTTCCACCCTCATACGGAGTGGCAAGAAAAAGTTCCGCCAGTGCACATCCCTGTTCCGGCGTCACTACGCGCGCACCAAGGCAAAGAATGTTCGCATCATTGTGGCGTCTGGTCATCTCTGCGGAAAAAGCATCCGAGCACACTGCGGCACGGATACCCACATGCTTATTTGCCGCCATCGACATGCCGATGCCCGTTCCGCAAATCAGCAATCCGAAATCGTGGGTTTTCTTTTGGATCGATTCCGCAACAAGATGGGCATATACAGGATAATCGACCGACTTTTCCGCTGTATAACAGCCGTAATCCACCATTTCAATGCCCTTTTCTTCAAGATATTTCAAAATCGCTTCTTTGAGCGGAAAGCCGGCATGATCGCAGGCAATTGCAACTGTTTTATTCATGATGCTGTTCTCTTTTCATTTTTTCTATTCTTTCACGTTCCGCCTGCGTCGCACGAAGATAGACCGGCAATAAGCATTCCTCGGCATAATCGCCGTCCGGCTGTTGCTGATACCGCTTTTTTGCCACAGCGGCAACACTATAGCCGTTTGCAAACCTTTTTTCTTCCGGCGTCTCTGCAAGATGGGCGCAGGTCAGTTTGTTTTTACATTTTTCATACCCGTCTCCGACAAGGTAGACTGTCTTTCCGAGCGTTGTTAGCCGCTCATCCAGTGCCGATATCGGCAGAAGTTCATCCTTCGTCAACCTTTTAACACAAGAACCGTCCCCTTCAAAGAGCGCGGTGTACATCTGATCGCGGCGCGCATCCATCACCGAGCAAATCACGCCCCTGACACCGACCAGATTTTCCGCCAACGCTGCCAATGCCGAAACCGGCACACATGGCTTCCCACTGCCGGAACAAAGTCCCTTCACCGTTGCCACACCGATACGAATGCCGGTAAAAGAACCAGGACCGACCGACACGGCAAACAAGTCGACATCGTGCGCCTTCAAACCGTTGTCATTAAACGCTCGCACGATCATCGGCAAAAGCACCTCCGAATGAGAATGTCCCACCGAGATGTTTTCGGAAAACAAAGTCTGTTCATCAGCACATAGTGCCACGCATGCCATGGCAGTACTGCTGTCTAATGCCAAAATCTTCAATTTTCCACCTCTTCTTCGGCTTCAATGCGCAAGATCTCGATCTTGCGGCTCTCCTCGCCGGTCTTGGAGATCTCCACCTGATAGTAACTCGTCGGCAAAGCATACGGGGTATTTTCGCACCATTCCGCGGCGATCACCCCATCGCAATCGTAAAAGCCGACTGACTCCAAATCTTCCTCGGACGTGATCCGATACATATCAAAATGGTAAAAGGTACAAAACTTTCCCTTATACTGTCTCATTACAGTGTAGGTAGGACTGCATACCCGTTCTCCAGGGCAGAACACTGAACAGATGCCCCTGACAAACGCAGTCTTCCCTGCGCCAAGTTCTCCGTTTAGAGCAATGAAATCCCCTTTTTTGAGAAGGCGTGCAAAGATCGAACCCAATCGTTCGGTCTGCTGTTCACTTGTACTTTCGATGTTTAAAACGATTTTTCCCATTTGTATCTCTTTATTGCATGATCGGATACCATTGCCGTTGGGCATGATCGTCCGAAAGCCATACTGTCTCATTGTTATTCGATTTATTATATCATATTTTTTTTGTTTTGAAAAGGTCTTTTCAAAAAATTCTTCCTTCTCTACCGATATTTCGGTAAAAAACTTTAAATTTCCGCCATTTATTTACAATTCATTCTTCAAAAGCATTTGACAAGGCAGAAATTTGGGTGTATAATGTATAGGTATAATTTTATCTTTCATACAATAAGAAGAAGGGATGCGGAAATGCATCCGACAAAAAGAGGTATTTTGGAATGTCAGAACAGATCCTAAAGGTGGCAAAATTCGGCGGAAGTTCGCTGTCCGATCCGCATCGGTTCAAGATTGCCATCGACATCGTGAAAGCGCAAGCGGAACGACGCTATGTCGTGGTCTCTGCGCCCGGAAAACGGTGCAAAGAAGATGAAAAGGTAACAGACCTGCTTTACGCTTGCTATGCCGCTGCACAAAACGGCAATACAGAACGTTTTGATGCACTTTTCGGAAAGATCAAGGAGCGTTACGATCTGCTTTGCGATGCGCTTTGCCCCGATATTTCCCTTGAAAACGAATATGAAGTCATCTACAACTCTTTAAAGGGAAGAATGGGACGCGATTATGCCGCGTCCAGAGGGGAATATTTGAACGGCAAACTCATGGCAGCTTGCCTTGATATTCCATTCGTCGATCCGGCAGACTGCATATTCTTCAAGGATGACGGTTCTTTTGACTCCGAACGCACCAATGATGCCGTACACTCAATCCTTGCCGGTTTGCCCAACGCAGTCGTTCCCGGTTTTTACGGATCGATGCCCAATGGTACGATCCGTACCTTCTCAAGAGGCGGTTCGGATATCACCGGTTCAATCGTGGCGCGCGCCGTCAAAGCGGATTTATATGAAAACTGGACGGATGTCGACGGCTTTTTAATGGCAGACCCACGCATCGTCAAAGATCCGAAGGTCATGTCGGACGTCACCTATCACGAACTGCGAGAACTATCTTACATGGGCGCAGGCGTGCTTCACGAGGATGCAGTTCTGCCGGTACGCATGGCAGGCATCCCGATCCTCATCAAAAACACTTGCAATCCAACAGCCCCCGGCACGATGATCCTGCCCAGAAGAGAAAGCGAGCCGGAAAGCGGCATCACCGGCATTGCCGGCAAAAAGGGATTCTCCGCAATAGCCGTGGAGAAAGACATGATGAACAGTGAAGTCGGCTTCTGTCGGAAGGTACTCAAGGTGATCGAAGAGAACGGCGTCAACTTTGAGCATATGCCGACCGGTATCGACGTTATGAGCGTCGTTGCACCCACTGCAGAACTTGAGGGCAAGAGGAAGGCGATCTTGGGCGACATCTGCCGCGCAGCGCATCCGGAATGCGCCTATATCCGTGACCGCATCGCGCTTATTTCAGTAGTCGGAGAAGGCATCTCTTCTTCTTATACAGCAGTACCGGCAGTATTCAAGGCGTTAGAGAAAGCAGGAGTCACTGTATTGATGGCGGATCGCTGTATTGCCGAAAACAATATCATTGTCGGCGTGGATGAAGCACATTTTGAAGACGCGATCCGTGCCATCTACAACATTTTCGCATGACTGATCTTTGGGATAATTTAAAAAACCGCTCCAAGCCCATTCTGTTATACGGAATGGGCAACGGCGGAGACAAGATCTTGGAGGTCTGCCGCCAAAAAGGCATTCCGATAAGCGGCGTATTCGCTTCCGACGGCTTTGTGAAAGCAGGCAAACGGTTTCACAACATGCCAATTACTGATTATGCCACCGCGGTAGAAAAATTCGGAAATTTTACCGTCCTGCTCTGCTTCGCCACAACACTTGACAGCGTGCTTGCCAACATCAAAAAGATCGCCATGGAACGTCCACTCTATATTCCCGATGTGCCGGTGGCAGGCGAAACGCTGTTTGACGGCATATTCTATCAAAAAAACAAAGCATTTTTTGATGACGCCCGCACTGTCTTGGCGGATGAACGCTCCCGTGCCGTTTTTGACTGCATCATCGAAAGCAAGTTGACCGGCAAGTTAGAGCCGTTGATGAAAGAAATATCCACACCGGATGACGATTTTTCTGAAATATTGCATCCCGACCACTACAAGACATGCGGAGATCTCGGCGGATACACAGGGGACACCGTGCACGATCTTCTAAAGCGCTATCCAAATATTCAAAAAATCGTCTCGGTAGAACCTGACCAAAAAACCTTCTTGAAATTAGAAAAAAACTGCGTCGGTCTACCTGTTCTGCCTGTATATGGTGCAGCATGGGAGAAAGAAGAGCCGCTCTTCTTTACCGTTTTGGGCAACCGCGGTTCAGGCATCGGCGCCATCGGCAAAAAGCAAGCAGAGGTACCCGGTGTGACCGTCGACAGGCTGTTTGAAAACCGCAGAGCCGATTATCTGAAATACGATGTCGAAGGTGCGGAACTCTCTGCGCTCAAGGGCAGTGAAAAAACCATTCGCCGCGACCGCCCGGAATTACTCGTTTCCTGCTATCACCGCCCGGAGGATCTGTTTGTCCTACCGCTTTATTTAAAGGAACAGTACCCGTTCTACAAATTGTATCTGCGCAGACACAAAGGGGTACCGGCTTGGGATATCAATCTGTATGCCGTAAGCGACGTCTGAATATCCATTCTTAAAACTTTAAAGCGCTACATTTTCAGGAGGAGATACCATGGCTGATGTTTTTAACCGTTTTGCGCCGCTGGTGCAGGAATACATCTACACGCACGGTTGGAAAGAGTTGCGCAGTGTACAAAAGGAAGCCGCTGAGATCCTGTTCGACAGCGACGCCCATCTGTTGGTCTCATCCGCCACCGCATCGGGCAAGACGGAAGCGGTATTCTTCCCGATCATCTCCGATCTGATCAAAAATCCGATGGAAGGCTTTTCGGTACTGTATATTGCCCCCCTCAAAAGTCTGATCAACGACCAATTCGAACGTTTGACTGAACTTTTAGATATGAGCGAGATTCCATTGTATCATTGGCATGGGGATGTTGCATCTTCCCACAAAGCAAAGGCGTTAAAACAACCGCGCGGCATTCTGCAGATCACCCCGGAAAGTTTGGAGAGCATGCTCATCAACAGGCAGAACGATATTCCGCGCCTGTTTGCGGGACTGCGCTATATCGTGATCGATGAAGTCCACTCTCTGATGGACTCTGACCGCGGCAGACAAGTCCAGTGCCAACTGGTTAGACTTGATCGCCTTATGCCTTACTATAAACCACGTCGCATCGGGCTGTCCGCAACTGTCGGAGATAAGACTGCTGTCATGGCATGGCTTGCTGCCGGCAGTGAACGGGCGGTAAGAACCACCGCTTCAAACGAGGAGCGTCCACTTTGGCGGTTGGGCATTGAGCATTTCTATATTCAAAACGACAAGATTCTTGACTCCAAGCCGGACTTTTCCGAGTTTTTAAGCGATGGAAGCGCCAACACATCTCTTTCTTCAGCAGACTTGCCGCAAAAAGAGATCAAAGTAGGATTTGACCCCGGTTATGAATATGTTTATCGCTGTACCGAAGGGAAAAGTTGTCTCGTTTTTTCCAATTCCAGAGAGGAAACGGAGAGTGTGACTGCGGCTCTCCGGCAACTCGCAGAGCGACGGGGAGAGCCAGACCGCTTTCTCATTCACCACGGCAATCTTTCTGCAGCACTGCGAGAAGAGACCGAGGAAAAAATGAAAAGCGCAGAGGAAAAATTCACCGCCTGCGCGACCGTTACGCTTGAACTCGGCATTGACATCGGGCGCCTTGAGAGGATCATACAACTGGATGCGCCAAACACCGTTTCTTCTTTCCTTCAACGGCTTGGCAGATCGGGCAGACAGAACGCACCGCCGGAAATGATGACGGTTATTCGCGAAGAAGAGCCACTGCCGAACGCCCCTCTTCCTCAGATCATTCCGTACCGACTGCTTCAGGCGATCGCCGTCATTCAGTTATATCTTGAGGAAAAATTTATCGAAGTCGCTTCTCCTCCCAAAATGCCGATGAGCCTTCTTTTTGAAGAAACTCTTTCCGTTCTCGCTTCCACGGGCGAATTGAGCCCTGCTGCACTTGCAGGCAGAGTGCTGACTCTTCCGCCCTTCTTAAATGTTGAAAAAACGGACTACCGCACACTACTTCGCGCGATGGTGGAAGAAGATTACATCTCCTTGACCGAAGAAGGCGGGCTGATCGTCGGATTGGAAGGAGAAAAGTTGACTTCTTCTTTTAAATTTTATGCAACCTTCAAAGATTCCGAAGATTTCACCGTCCGATGGCAATCGGACGAGATCGGCACGATTTCGTCCGCTCCTCCGATCGGGGAACGCTTTGCACTTGCCGGAAAAGTTTGGGAAGTGGAAGAATCGGATCTCAAGCGGCGACTGATCTATGTTCACCCCGTCAAAGGCAGGATGGAAGTCTCTTGGCCGGGCGATTACGGCGAGATCCACACCAAAATATTAGAACGAATGCGTTTGGTCTTGGAAGAAGACACGATCTATCCCTATCTTAAACCCCAAGCGGTCAAGCGCTTGGAGGCGGCACGTGCCGTCGCGCGCAACACAGGACTGTTAAACCGCCCTGCAGTGCGCTTAGGCGGATATTCTTATTGCATCTTTCCTTGGCTTGGCACAAGATCCTTCCGCGCTTTCCGCAGAATGCTTGTCCTCCACGCAAAGGAACTCGGTGTTTCCGGCATCGAATTCGAAGGTTGCTACTATCTTTCCTTCAAAATGAACAACGGAAGCGAGGAGGACATCTGTCCGCGACTTCTTGCTCTGATGGAACAGTACGGCAATGCCCCCGAGGGACTTGTTTTTGAAAGCGAATGCCCTTCGGAGGACAAATACGATCCGCTGATTCCACCGGAACTTCTGCGCAAGAGTTACGCCCTCGATCGATTGAACGTCAAAGAAGCGATGACGCGCTTGCGCGAGTTATCCGAAATGCGTTAAAGCGCTATTCCTCCTATAGAAAGGCATGTTTATGAACAAACAACGATCACGTCTGCTCCTGTACAGCATTTTCCCCCTGCTCGCCGCAGGCATCGGAGCGGTACTGGTATTTCTTGGCTACCGCTATAACAGCGACTTGATTCCCATTGACAATGTCTATACGGCATTGCTCTTCAAAGAAAACTTTTTTACCGGTTTATTGGTCGGTTTTCTCCTTTTTGCAATCGTGGCAACATTCTCGGCGATCTTCATTTTCAGAAAAAATGTTGCCGAGCCGTGCAGACAGAATAACACCTTCATTTTTGTGCGCACTGCAGTCGGGCTGTTCTTTCTCGGCACCGTCTTTATGCAATTTCTGTTAAGCACAACCGGCACGCCTTATGCCTTGCACGGAAGCGGTGCAATATTCCAAAAAGTTTCCATTGCGGCAGCTGTGCTGTCTTCACTTTACTTCTTACTGCCTGTATTCATCGGCAAAGGAAACAAGATTTTCCCGGTATACGGTATCTTTGTGCTTGCTTGGCTGACAGCGCAACTGATCGTCTCTCATTATTTTATGTTGGAATTTCTTTCCTCTCCCAACCGCATCTTCCCGATCCTCTCGCTTGCCGCACTACTCTTTTTTATGATCAGTGAATTGCGCATCCTGCGATTTAAAAACAGTGCGCCCGGCACTCATATCGCATGGGGGCTAATCGCTTTCATTCTCACTTTTTCGGAAGCCGCACCGCGTTTGGCGCTTTCCTTTATGAAAGAAGCGGGCATGATCGTTAATCTTTCCTCCTTTTATGCCCTTCTGCGTTTGGCGCTCGGCATTTATGCCTTCGTTTCGGCAGTGAATACCATGCGTACATCGAAAGAAAAGACTGCCGAAACAGAAGATGCAGGAGAACATTCCCATGAAATCGCAAAAGCGGTCATAACATCTACAGAGAAAGCAGAAAGTACCGTGATCTCCGAAGAGCAGACGGAAGATCCGATCCTTACGAAAACAGGGTCCGACGAAACAGAAGAAGAAAAAGAAAAAGAAGAAATAAAAAAAGAACCTACAAAACAGAGGTAACAAAAGTTTGAAACAAATA
>CAZUWA010000010.1:0-24997 GCA_964623895.1 uncultured Lachnospiraceae bacterium
TTTCCCATCACAATAAATACGAATGTGCGATCAAGATCTCGTCGGGCAATTACGGATATGATGAAAGCAAAAAACTCTTAACCGTTCCTCTTTATTTCGCATCCTTTGTTGCCAAGGACTTGGCGCAAGGGACTTTCTCCTACAAATGATTATGTGCGATGCTCTCGTTAAAACGGGAGCATCTGTTTTCTTTGCTTTCTGCGATGCAATTTTTGCGTAGTGATGGCGGTAATCTTGGCGGTAATGGCGGCAATAATGTCGTCGGTACAAATCCGATTTACCTTACGTTCGCGCTGAAATTTATACGTTTTTTCAGCGTGATGGTAGCCGTCCGAGTCGGCTGTTTGTTATATGTATGATCGTTACAGTACCGAGTTTTATTGCTATTGTTCATCGAAGACCCGAAACACCCCATTTCTGTTGGTGGAGTTGTGGTGATTCTATTTTAACAGAACTCGGTTACTTTGTCTATTCTTTTTTGTTCTTCAGCCTCACATCTATTGTAACACTACAAAGTGTGAGGCATTTTTTTGTGCTTTTATATTGAAAAATGGAAGAAAATGTGTTATACTGAACCAGTATAGATATAATATCAGGAGAAACCGATGAAAGATTATTTGGAAGCCGGCAGATTTAATGGTACCCATGGCATTAGAGGCGATATTAAGGCGGAGGACTGGTGCGACGATCTGTCTGTCCTTTTAAATTTAAAACGCATTTTTGTCAAGGGAAAAGGAGAAAATTATAAAGAATTACGCATCACGCGTGCTGTGCGCTATCAGTCACTGGCATTGTTGCATATAGAGGGCTTTGATGCGCCGGAGGTGTCCGCTGTTCTCAAAAACCGCACTTTTTACGCCCAAAGAGAGGACTTGCCGTTGCCGGATGGCAGTTTCTTTATTGCAGATCTTCTCGGTCTTCCCGTTTACGATATCGACACCGGAAGCGTATACGGCATGCTCGACGATGTCTCCGATAATGCTGCGTCGCAACTGTATCACGTCAAGACTGCCGCAGGTATGGTCTATTTACCCGCAGTTCCCGAATTTATCATCGACATCGACCTTGAAAAGGGAGTTGCCGTTCGTCCGGTGAAAGGACTGTTTGATGAGATTTGATGTTTTGACACTCTTCCCGGAACTTGTTGCGGACATTTGTTCTGAAAGCATCATCGGCAGGGCGCAAAGCTCGGGAATTTTGGATATCCGCACGCACAATATCCGCAATTACAGCCATGATAAACACCACCGTGTTGACGACACACCTTACGGTGGCGGAAAGGGAATGCTGATTTCTGCTCCGCCTGTCGTGGAATGTGCCGAAGCAGTTCTTGCACAGGGCAGTTATCGAAAGGAAAAAGTTATTTATCTTTCCCCAAAAGGTAAGGTCCTCACCCAAAAAAAAGCGTTAGAATTGGCAACCTGTGATCGCCTTGTCCTGCTTTGCGGTCACTATGAAGGCATTGATGCGCGCGCGATCGAGGAGATCGGCGCGGAGGAACTGTCAATTGGTGATTATGTTCTTACGGGCGGAGAACTTGCCGCTTGCATTGTGATCGATTGTGTAGGCAGATTGATCGACGGGGTGTTGGCTGATCCGATCTGCCATGAAGAAGAAAGTATATCCGGAGGACTTCTTGAATATCCTCAATATACAAGACCGGAAGTTTTTCGCGGAAAAAAAGTGCCGGAAGTGCTTTTGTCCGGCAATCATAAGGATATCGCTCTTTGGCGCTACCGCGCGGCGCTTGCCGAAACGGAGAAAAAGCGAAAAGATCTGTTGTATTGATACTGAAAAAGAAAGGAGAAAAGAGGTATGAAAAAAATTCATCTGATCCGCACTGCGGGTCTCTTGGAATACCGCCTTCAAAAAAGCGCTCTCGTTTCTTCCTACAAAAGCAGTAAATTTTATTCGAAATTTGTATACCCCGTCAAGCATTCAATCACGGTGTCGATCGAGCAAAGCGTGATCCTACATGTCGTTGACAGCCTTTTTACTAATTTGCTCTACTTGCCGCTTCGCGTGTACGGAGTCTTTTTGATGGCGTTTACTCTTTACGCTTCCGCAGGTTCTCTGCTTAAAAGTTTTCTGACAGTGGGTAGTTGGATCGACATCCACACTTTTTTCGGAGCGTTTTGCGGCCTTGTCCTCAGCGTGATGCTTCTTCTTTCGCCGGGCAGGGAAACGCTTGCCGTTGCAGTTTGTGACAGCCGTATCTTTTCTCACCTTTTTTTTGATATTCTCGGACTTTACAAGCCCCCATTTGAAAAGGACAGAATTACTTCCGGATGGACGTGGTGGGTGTTTATTGCGGCAACACTGATCTCTTTCTTGACAGTGTTTTTGACACCGCTTACCCTGCTCATCACCCTGTTGGTTGTGATCTTTTGCAAACTGACTCTTACTTCTCCCGAGGGAGGGCTTTTGTTGGCGGTGGGGTGCTTGCCGTTTTTGCCGGATTGGGTAATTTCTTTGATGGTGCTGTTCGTCCTGTTTTCCTATCTTGTAAAACTGATCAGAGGAAAGCGTAATTTGTCACTTTCCGTTTGCTATATTGGCATGTTACTGTTTTTGATCTTAGTCGTGATCGGCGGAATACGCACCGGTGTGAGTGTTGTTTCTCTTTGTACCGCAATCGCCGTGTTTTTTCTTGCAACATTGCTGTTCAAAGAGAAGGTGTGGTTGCCGCGTGTCGCTTCTGCAATTACCGTCTCTGCGGTTTTTGCGGCAGTCAGAGGAGTGATCATCTATCTGCTGTCCATGATTCCGGAAAAATACGGACAGCATCTGACATTTTTGCCGAAAGAAGACTTCCCGACCAATATGCAGACACCGGAGTTTTTCGGTTGCTTGTTCATCGTGGCAACGGTGCTGTTTTTTGTGCGGTATCTGCGCAGCGGCGGCTTTTCGAACAGAATGCTGTTCATTATTTCCGCGTTGCTTCTTGTACTCGGTGTGGTCGTTTCACGAAGCCCTATGGTAGTTATAGCTGTTTTGGCGGCGTTACTTTCACTGTTGTTACTTTGCAAATGGCAATTGGTCATTCCATATCTTTTGGTTGTTGCATTCACGGTTGTTGGATATATCTTCTTTTTGCCGGAGCGCATTAAGAATTATGTGGAGCAGTTTATGTTTGGCTTCTCCACTGCGCCCGACGCTCTTCTTGCGGAATGTAAAAAAAGCTTGAGTGCGTTTGCTTTCGGGCTTGGGCAGGGAACGGCTGACGTCGGGAATGCTTATACGCATGTTCTTGTTGAATGGGGACTCTTTGGTGTGCTGTTTCTTGGTTTCACAATCGCTTGGGTACTTTGCTATTGCCGCCTTGCTATTCGTGTAAAGAAAGAACCAGGCAATGTGCGTTCTCTGATGTATGCCTTCCTTTCTGCATTTTTTGGACTTGCCGTCCTGTCTGTCGGAACGGATATTTGGAAGAATGCGAGCACACTCTTGCTATTTTTCCTTGTGCTCGGCATGATATATGTTTCTTCTCAGATCCTTATCAAAGAAAGCGAACTGGAGAATCCCTATTCTGAGCTTGATGTGGATATCCGTATCGTACGTCCCAGGGAAAAAAAGACTTCCTTATTTAAAAAAGCAAAAAGGGAGGTGGAAGCAGACAATGAATGAAAAAAAAGCAAAGATCCGATTCAATTTTGTAGATGTACTCATCGTTCTTGTTCTCTTCTTCCTTATTTCGTGGATGATTACCGATGTCGCTTTTGACGATGCCTCCTATACCGCTTCGGAAAGCGAGGAATTGACCGTGCGGTTAAGCGATGCTTCTTCCGCTTTGTATGCCATGTCAAAAACTCGGCTTGAGGAAGACACGAATGTCTATGATTTAGAAACCGGCGTATTGATTGGTTCTCTTGCGGCGGTTTATGAGGGTGATTCCTTTTTGCGCATTCGCCTTGCAGATGAATTTAAGAGAAAATATCTCCCGGGGGATATGGTGAACCTGAAAATGGGACACTTTTTGCTTTATGACTGTGTCGTCACGGCAGTGTGTTGGGAGGAGGCATCATGAACAGTGAAAAAAGAAAGCCGCTTCGTACGCTCGATGCGTTGGCAGTGATTGCGGTGTTGTTGCTATTTCTTTCTGTTGTGGGACAGGATTTTGTGCAGTATCTGATTGATCGGGACAATGTGAGAGAGGACATTACCGTCACTTTTCGGATCACGGGCATGGATGTGTCCGATCATGAAAGCATAAAGGAACTGTTGCGGCAAGGAAAAACGGAAGAGTTGACACTGCATACTGCAGATTACACTCTCGGGACGGTGACGGAAATCTCCGAACGATCGGAGAATGAGGTTATAAACGGTACTTTTGCAGCCAAAGGAAAGCAAAAGGATGGGACGATCCTGCTTTATCGGTATGGCGAATTAAAAGCGGGAGAGACAGTGCTTGCCTATTTGGGCAAAAAGGGTTATTTTTTGGAGATAATTGCAGTATCAGTCGTTGAAAGTCACGAAATTTCAAAAAACACTTGATTTTTTTCGAATGTTCTGCTATAATCTACTCATTGACTATCAGTTAAGGTCCAAAACAAATGGGAGATTCTGAAAAATGATTACGAGAGAAGTTACGATCACCAACAGCATCGGCCTTTTCGCAAGACCTGCTACTTTTTTTATCCAAAAGGCAAATTGTTATAAATCCTCCATTTGGGTTGAAAAGGATGAATGTCGAGTGAATGCGAAGAGTCTTTTGGGTGTTCTGTCGATGGGGATCGTCAGTGGGACGACCATTACCTTGATCGCAGACGGTGACGATGAAAATGAAGCGGTCGAAGGGCTAGTGGAACTCATCAAGACCGGTATGCCGGCATAAAGGCGAAAGATAGCAAGAGCGGCAAAAGCAGATGGGGGAACCCTTCTGCTTTTTTGTTCTGTTTTGAAGTGTATGGAAACGATAAGAGATCAATTAAGAAACAAAGCTAACGATCTGCCCCTCCGTCCGGGGGTGTATATTATGAAAAATGCAGACGGCAAGGTCATTTATGTTGGCAAATCGAAAGCACTGAAGAACCGGGTCAGTCAATATTTCCAAAGTGGCAACGGGCACAATCTCAAGACTTCTCGGATGGTGGCAAATGTTCGATCCTATGATTATATTCTGTGTGACAGCGAGATCGAAGCGTTGGCTCTTGAGAATAAACTGATTAAATTGTACACACCGCGGTATAATATCCGCTTGAAGGATGGAAAATCTTACCCTTATATCCGCATGGAAGGGGGAAAAGACAATTTTCCATATCTGACTGTGACCAGATCGCGCAAAAAGGACGGGGCTTCCTATTTTGGACCGTATTCCGGCATGAAAACGGCGTACGGTATTCTCGAAGCGCTCAAAAGAGCGCTCGGATTGCCAACCTGCAAGTATCGTTTTCCAAAAGATAAAGGAAAGGTGCGCCCTTGCATCTATTATCAGATGGGGCAGTGTGTTGCTCCGTGTATCGAGGAAGGTTCGGAACAGTATAGTGAGATTTCAGCACGGATATCCTCTTTTTTACGGGGGCATATCGGAAAGACTAAGGCGGATCTGAAAGAGCAGATGACTTTCGCGGCTCAAAACCTGCGGTTCGAATGGGCAGCATCCCTCCGTGACCGCTTAAAAGCGCTCGATCGTCTGACCGATAAGCAAAAGGTCGTCGGCGCACCGGGTGAGGACTTTGATGTGATCGCGCTTTATGAAGGTGAAGATGCCGCTTGTCTTTGTGTGATGTATGTTAGGGACGGCTCGGTTTTTGACAGCGAATATCAGATGCTCGGTGCAGACAGCATTCTTGACGGTGACGCAGTTTCTTCCGCACTTGTGGAGATCTACAGCTGCAGAGAAGACATCCCTCATTTCTTATACCTCGATTATCCGCTCGCAGAAGAAGAGCAAGTGGCATTTGAACAGTATTTTTTAGAGTTTGGTAAGAAATTGAAACTCCATATTCCGGAACGCGGAGAGAAAAAACAACTTTGCCTTTTGGCAAGAGACAATGCGGCTGATCATGCTGAGAAGGAAAGTAAAAAAGAAGAAAAAACGGCGCGCAGTCTTCTGCGCCTTGCGTCGCTGTTGGGATTGGACGCACCTCCGCTGCGTATAGAATCGGTGGATATATCCGGTTACGGAAACGAACAGATCGTGGCGGGTTATATTGTTTTTGAAAACGGCGTGCCCTGCAAAAAAGACTACCGTATCTACAAAATGAAGGAAACGGTCGGTCAGGATGACTATGCTTCCATGTATGAAGCAATGAAGCGTCGTCTTGCACATAAAGACGAATGGCAACTCCCCGATCTTGTTTTGCTTGACGGCGGTAAAGGACAGGTTGGTGTTATCAAGCGGTTGTTCGAGGAACAAGGTATCACCACGCCGCTGTTTGGAATGGTGAAGGACGATTTTCATAAGACAAGAGCGATCACCGATGGTACAAGAGAGATTTCCATTGCGAATGAGCAGGCGGTATATATGCTTGTATACAATATTCAAGAAGAAGTACATCGCTTTGCTTCCGGTGCAGCACTGAAAGGAAAACGCAAGACGATGCGCCGTTCCTCCCTTGAGGATATTCCGGGCATTGGTGCTGCGAAGGCAAAAACATTGCTTTCGATGAAAGGCGGACTCTCTGCTGTTAAAAAGGCGACTGCAGAAGAACTTGCGATATTAAAAGGAATTTCTGCAAAGGATGCCGAAGCGGTATACACGTATTTTCACAAGTAAGTCAGTAAGAGGAAGACTGTCTGACAAACAAATTATTATGACAAGAAGTTTTTACATTTCGGTAAGCCGAAAACGATCGAAACTTCCGAGTTTTATAAGAAAGGCATGGTTATAACTATGAGAATTATCACCGGAACAGCAAGAGGAACGAAACTTGCCACTCTTGAAGGTTTGGAGACGCGCCCGACTGTCGAGCGCATCAAAGAAGCGGAATTCAGTATGATCCAGTTTGAAATAGATGGAAAAAGAGTACTTGATTTGTTTGGCGGCTCAGGCCAGCTTGGTCTTGAAGCGCTTTCAAGAGGCGCAGCGCAGGCGACTTTTGTGGACAGCAACAGAGATGCGGTGGAAATCATCAAGGCGAATGCGAAGAAGACCAAATTGTTTGAAAAATGTATCGTTCTTAACACAGATTATAAAGCATTCATTCGCGGAAATGCGGGAAAAAACAAATATGATATCGTTTTTCTCGATCCTCCATATGACCTGGATATCTGGACGGATGTCATCGACCGATTGGAGCGTGCAGATCTGATCGCAGAGGGCGGCATGATCATTTGCGAAAGCAATAAGATCTCTCCGATCGAGGCGAAGGGATTTACCGTGCGCCGTCACGTCGGCTATAGCAAAGTCTATATTACAGTGCTTGACAAAGACCTGTCCAAAGAACTGTGATGATGAAAAAACAGAAGATTGCAGTCGTTCCGGGCAGTTACGATCCGGTTACCAAGGGACACTTGTTTTTGATCGAATACGCCGCGACACACTACGAAACGGTCTATGTAACTGCATTTGTCAATCCTGAAAAAAGATATCTCTTTTCGCTGTCGGAGCGCTTGGAGATGCTGAAGATCGTTTGCGCACCCTATAAAAATGTGACTGTTGACAGTTATTGTGGTATGCAGGTCGACTATGCAAAAGAAAAGGGTATTGCCGTTTGTGTGCGTGGCTACCGGAACGAACAGGATCGACTTTACGAAGAAGAAATAGCGGCATATAACAGCGAACATCTTCCTTCTTATCGGACGGTTCTTTTGCCGTGTCCTTCTTCAATGAAAAAAATCAGTTCTACGGCTGTTCGGGAAAAACTTGCCCGAAACGATTCTCTTTTTGAACTTGTTCCCCCCGAGATCGCGAAATATCTGTTGCATAGAAACGAGTAGAATAAATATCTAAACTTTCCAAAAAACAGAATATATGAACAAATGTTCTTATTTTGAACAAAGCAAAAAAGCGGTTTGTTTTTTTGCTTTGTTTTTTTTCTTTTCTGGTTGTTTTTTGGGGGAGGAAGTGCCAAACGACATCTTGAAATCACCCTCAAATTAAGTTATAATTCAAGCATAGTGGATGAAAAGAACACTGTAAGAACGCTTTTATGGGGCGAAGTGGTGGAATTGAGTATAAAAAACATCAAATAATTCAAAACCACTACAGAATTATCGCGCGTTTTATTGAAAATGGCGAGAGAAAGGAGGAACGTCTGTGTACGGCAGTTTTCAACACACGATTGATGCCAAAGGGCGGATGTTCCTGCCTTCCAAATTCCGTATGGAACTTGGCGATACCGTTTATTTGAGTGATAATACCGAAGGCGGTCTGTATGTCTTTTCCGAAGCCGAATGGGAGAGGTATATCAACCAGTGGGCGATCGAAGGAGAGTATACCTCGAAAGCCTTCAGGTTGACTGCGGCAGAAGCAGTCGAAAGCGACGTCGATTGCCAAGGGCGCATCCTTATTCCGCAAAATGTCAGGGAGGAGTTTTCGCTCGGAAAAACAGTAATGGTCATCGGCGTCGGCAAGAGGGCGGAGATTTGGGATCCGGAACGTTTTGCGGAATATAAGAAGTCGCTTACGGGTGCGGACAAGCAAGCAGAGATGGTCGCACGCAAGATGTAACTGTAAAAGGAAACGGACATGGATAATATGGAATTTTCCCATTATTCGGTAATGAAGAATGAGGCGATCGATGCACTTTCTGTCAAAGAAAATGGGATATACTTAGATTGTACCTGCGGTGGAGGCGGTCACAGCTTAGAGATCGTAAAGAAACTAACTACGGGTCATTTATACTGTATCGATCAGGATGAAGCGGCGATTGCCGCATGTGAAAAGCGCCTTGCAGGCTATGAAGGACGTTTTACGATGGTACGTACCAATTTCTCGCAGGTTGCGGAAATGATGAAGTTCTATGGCGTGGAGAAGATCGACGGCGCACTTCTCGATCTTGGCGTGTCTTCTTTCCAACTTGACACTGCTGAACGCGGCTTTTCCTACATGAAGGATGCGCCGCTCGATATGCGCATGGATCAGAGTCGGAACTTTTCTGCTTATGACGTGGTCAATGGATACAGCGAAGCGGAACTTAAACGTGTGCTTTACAGTTGGGGAGAAGAAAAATTCGCTCCCCAGATTGCAAGGGCGATTGTCAGGAAAAGAGCGGATGCGCCGATCGTGCGCACGGGGGAACTGGTTGAGACCATTAAAAACGCATTGCCTACTAAAGCAAAGGTCGGTGGACATCATCCGGCAAAAAGAAGCTTTCAGGCGATTCGTATTGAAGTAAATAAAGAATTGGATATTATTGAACCGACGTTAAGATCTTTGATCGGAATGCTTTCACCGGGCGGCAGATTGGCAGTGATTACCTTTCATTCTTTGGAGGATCGTATTACCAAACAGACATTTGCAAGTCTTGTAAACGGCTGTACCTGTCCGCGCGACTTTCCGATATGTATTTGCGGAAACAAGCCGCAGATCAAGTTGATCGCCAAAGGGGACGGTCCATCGGATAAAGAACTTGAAGAAAATCCAAGATCAAGAAGCGCAAGATTGCGCTCGGTTGAAAAACTGTAAAGGTAGTTAAAGGAAAAGAAAGGACGGCTGAAATGCGCATTTTCGGTATTTTCAGTAAGAATATAAATGATAAAAACGGCAAAAAAGAACTTCCGAAAGAATGCCCGTCTGTCATTTCGCGCGGCGGTAGGATTGCCAGAGTAGGCGAGCGTACTGCGGAAATGACCGGAGATACCATGAAGCAGATTTACACTGAGAAGAGCAATTATCCGGAAGATATGGCTATTGAAGCGGTAGATATTCGCACGGCGGATTACAAAGAGGAAAAGATCAGTCGAAAAAAGAGAAGCTTTCACACCGTTGCGAAAGAGAAGAGAACGCCGTTGCCGATCGCGACGATCGTGATCTTTTTGTTCTGTACCATGCTTGTGATGACGACCATTGTCAATATCATTCAGATCGATGGTTACAGCAAGGAGGTCAAAAATCTCGAAAAACAGATGAAGGCGTTGGAAGAAACAAAGATGGAACTGAATGCTGAACTTGCAGAGAAGAATGACATGGAGACTCTCAAGAACTATATCGGCGAGTTGGGAATGGTGCCGGAAGCGGAAACTAAGGGGCAGATCACCATTGTTCCGGACAGTAACGAAAGTATTACCGATTTCGAGACGGACGAAGAGAAAGAGCCTGTCGTATCGGTGGTTCTCAGCGCTGTGATGGGCAATTTGATCGATGCATTGAGTGTTTTCTTGAAATAAGGCATAGATCTTCAAAAAATGAATATTTATGATTGAGAGTACAACATCGTTGTTACTCTCAATCTTCATATATTCTAAAAATATATTGCGAAAATTGTGGCAAAACAGCAGATGCATCATAATTCGTTCACAATCTTGAGTTATAATATCGGTGTGCTGTTCTTATACGGAAAAGGAGAAACTGAAATGAAAAAAGCCAAGATCTTTTACAGAAGAAGCCTGTTGGCCTTCTTGTCTTTGATCATTTTTGCAATATATATATTTACCTACTTGTACAAAGAGCAGGTGATCAACTATGATTACAATTTCGGCAAGGTCATGGCGAACATGATGCAGGTTTCTACCATCAAAGCGGAGCGGGGAAACATATACGACAGAAATATGCAGTTGCTTGCCACCAATATCACGACCTACCGTGTCTTTATCTCTCCTGCGGATATTGAAAAGGAAGAGGACAGAGAAAATATCTGTAAAAATCTCTCCGATATTTTGGATGTGTCTTACGAGGAGATCATGACGCGAGCGCTTAAGACCAACCGAAAGGACGAGACTATTAAAAAGAATGTTTCGGAAGAAGACGCAACGGCAATCAGGGAGTTTATAGCCAAATACGACTATACCAGGATGATCCATCTGGAAGCAACATCCAAGCGATACTATCCGAAGGGAAGTCTCGCTTCTCAGGTCATCGGTTACATGGGAACGGACAGCGGCCTTTTCGGATTGGAATTACAGTATAACAGCATGATGACCGGTACAGACGGGAAATATATTTCCGCCAAAGACGGAAAGAGTCAGGATATGCTTGTCAAGTATGAGACACGTATCGAGCCGAAAAACGGTTACAGTTTGATCAGCACCATTGATGTGAATATCCAAGCGATCCTTGAAAACTATTTGCAGCAGACTTATGAAGAGAATGCCCCGGGAAACGGTGCTTGCGGCATTGTTATGGATGTCGACACCGGCGCGGTACTTGGCATGGCAACGGTGGGCGGATGCGATCTAAACAGTCCGTTTACTTTGACGGAGAACTATGAAGCGCTTTTGGCGGCTTGCCCATATGATCCTGAGAGCGAGGAATACAATGAATACAAATGGGAACTGATCTACAATATGTGGCAGAATAAGTGCGTTACCGATACCTACGAGCCCGGTTCTACCTTCAAGATCGTTACTTCTGCTATTGGACTGGAAACGGGTGTTGTTACTAAAGATACGGTGATGAGTTGTTCCGGCTCTTACACGGTTGCGGGCGTTGCCATTCGTTGCCATAAGCACGGCGGACATGGTACCGGTACATTTTCTTACCTTCTGCAACAGTCCTGCAACCCTTGTATGATGCAGATTGCGGAGAAGATCGGAACAAAGACATTTAGAGAATACTTTGAGAGTTTCGGTTATACCTCAAAAACCGGAGTGGATCTGCCCGGCGAAGCTTCCGGCATCTATCATGCTTTTGAAAACTTTCATTCGGTGGAATTGGCAACTTCTTCTTTCGGGCAGACCTTCCGCACTACACCTATTCAGCAGATCACTGCGATTTGCACGGTTGCCAACGGCGGATATGTCGTGACGCCGCATCTTGTCAGCGCCGTGCTTGACGATAACGGAAATGTGATCGAGAGTTACGACAACACGACCAAACGGCAGATCATCAGCGAACAGGTGTGCGAAACGCTTTCCGAGATCCTTGCGGAGGGTGTACTGAACGGTGTGGCACGGAATGCCTATGTCGCGGGATACAGCGTAGCGGCGAAGACCGGTACATCGGAGAAGAGAGACTCGGAAGATGATACGTTGCGCGTCGGTTCAACTGTTGCTTTTGCGCCTTCAAATGATCCGAAGATCGCGGTTTTGATCATTGTCGACGAGCCCTCGGGGGCGGTTAAGTCGGGCGGTACGGTCGCTGCGCCGTATGTTGCAAGAGTCATTGAAGAATCGCTTGAATATCTCGGCATAGGCAGGGTGTATACCGATGCCGAAGTTGGTGCACTCAGCTATCAAATGCCTGATTTGACGGGAAAGACGGGAGATCTTGCCAAGGCAGATCTTGAAAAGGCAGGACTGAAAGTCAAAGTCATCGGTGAGGGTACGGAAGTTTATTCTCAGATACCCGCTGCAGGAGAAGAAATCCGTTTGAAGGATGGTACGGTTTATCTTTATTGCTATGATCCGGCGACGGGAGAGATTCCCACACCGAATTTTGAGACGGTCAAGGTTCCGGATGTCACCGGCTATAAAGTCAGTGCGGCAATTACGACTTTAACGAAAGCAGGCTTTAATGTCCGTATTACCGGTTCAATCAACTATGAAGCGGGTTCGGGTGCTGAAGTGGTCACACAGTCGATCGAAAAGGGGGCGGAGGTTGCACGCGGAACGGTGATCGTCATCGAAAGTATGCATACCGATGTCAACGATAATAACTGAGTTCAGATGAATTGAGACTTTTATAAAAAGGGGCAGAACCATGATTTTGAAAGAATTATTAAATGGGGTGGAGATCCGCGAGGCATCGGAAAATGTTTTGGATCTTAAAATATCCGGTATTTCGGAGGACAGCAGAGAGGATCTGACCGGTAAGGCATTTGTCTGCCTAGCGGGTGAGTATTCAAACGGACACGATTATGCCGGCAAGGCGGCAGAGCAGGGGGCGGCGGTCATTATTTGTGAGTACCTTCCGAAGGGCTGTGAGGGCGTGCCGTATGTCATTACTCCTTCCACAAGAAAAGCAGATGCGTTGATGTGGAGTCATTTTTACGGTGACCCTGCAAACTCGCTTAAAGTCTTAGCTGTCACAGGTACGAACGGGAAAACTAGCATCACCTATATGCTCAAGGGCATTCTTGAGGAAATGGGAAAAAGAGTCGGCGTGATCGGCACGATCAAGAACATGATCGGTAATAAAGCTGTTGAAAGCACGATGACCACGCCGCTTCCGAAAACGCTGTATAAATTGATCGCGCAGATGCGCGACGAAGGTGTGGAGTATTTGGTGATGGAGGCTTCCTCTCACGCGCTCGATTATGAAAAACTTGCGGGCATTATTCCGGAGATCGGAATCTTTACCAATTTGACGCCTGATCATCTTGATTACCACGGTAGCATGAGTAGTTATGCCAAAGCCAAGGCAAAACTCTTCAAAATTTGCAAAAAAGCAGTCATCAATGCTGATGACAGCTATGGTAAATACATGTATGACCAAGCAACCTGCGAGAAATACTTCTACAGTAAAGACAGCAAATATGCGGACTTTACCGCGCAGAATATCGTCAGTCACGGCATTCGCGGCAATGAATATGATCTTGTCAGCAATGATGAAGCCATTCACATCGAATGTGCCATTCCCGGTGGCTTTTCGGTATCCAATTCATTGGCTGCTGCAACAGCGGCAAGACTTTGCGGTGCATCCTGCAAAGATATTGCGCTTGCAATGAGAAGACTGCAAGGTGTGGCAGGCAGAATGGAGACGGTTCCGCTCGGTGCCGATTTTACCGTTATTATAGACTATGCGCATACGCCCGACGCTCTTGAAAATGTGCTCAAGACGGTCAAGGCATTTAAAACGCCCCAGCAAAGATTGGTATCGGTATTTGGTTGCGGCGGAGACAGAGATAAGACCAAACGTCCGATTATGGGCGGTATTGCAACGGCGATGGCAGATTTCTCAATCATCACATCTGATAATAGCCGCACGGAAGATCCGGAAGCGATCATTGCGGATATTCTCGGCGGTGTGACCGAGGGAAGTAATTACACCGTGATCGTTAACCGCACCGAAGCGCTTAGATATGCGATCCTGCATGCGCAAAAGGACGACATCATTTTGGTTACCGGCAAGGGTCATGAAAACTATGAGATCACCAAGGAAGGAAAGCATCCTTATGATGAAAAGGCAATCATTAGGGCGGCTTTTGCGGAAGGAAAATAGAGTTTTTTGAGAAAAGGAAGGAATCGAAAATATGGTAAACGGAATTTTTTACGGTGTTACATTGCTTCTCACCTTCGGACTGACGGTATTGATTTCAAGATACTTGATTCCTTTTCTGAAGAGTAAAAAAATGGGACAAAAGATCCTTGACATCGGTCCGAGATGGCATAAAAACAAAGAAGGAACACCGACAATGGGCGGTCTTGCCTTTATTTTAGCAACGGTCATTACCATGATCATCATTCTGCCGTTGGCGGTTTATTTCGGAGTTGTCAATTCGTTTGGGAAACTGCTTTTGGTTTTGGGATACGCGTTGGCAAACGGACTAATCGGTGTTGTGGACGATACTGCCAAATTCAAAAAAGGGAAGAACCAAGGTTTGACCGCGGGGCAAAAGTATCTGTTGCAGTTGCTTGCCGCGTGCGTCTTTTTGACAGTCGGTATCTATTGCGGTGTATTGAATGGCAGACCCGGGGATGCCTTGTACATCCCATTTGTCGGCGATGTGTTCATCTTTGGCAACACCATTGTGCGGGTGCTTTATTATGTCTTCTGCTTACTGTTACTGACCGGTATGGTCAATGCGGTGAACTTGACTGACGGCATTGATGGGTTGGCATCCTCTGTAACGTTGGTCGTTGGACTCGCTTACTCTGTCATGGGTATCATGTTCGGCACGGGCGCGGAAAGCGGCATTTTCCTTGGGGCGGCAACGTTGGTCGGCGGTTGCGGCGGCTTTTTGGTTTACAATTTTTATCCTGCAAAAGTCTTTATGGGCGATACCGGCTCGCTTTACTTAGGCGGCATGGTGGTCGCGCTCGGCTTTGTGATGGGCAATCCGCTGATCATTATTGCATTCGGATTGGTTTATATTCTTGAGACACTGTCGGTCATTTTACAAGTTTGTTATTTTAAGTTGACACATGGAAAGAGACTGTTTAAAATGTCTCCTATTCACCACCATTTTGAAAAATGCGGTTGGTCGGAGATCAAGATTGTTTCTGTTTTTTCGGCAGTTACGCTGATTGCAGCGGTCTTTGGCATTTTAGATATTTTTGTATAACAGATCTGATCGTTTGACAGGTCAACCTCGAAAGGAGTGCGGATGAAATTTCTGAATAATCTTAAAACCTTTTTCTCCGGAATATTCGGCAATTCTTCAAAAAGTTCCGCAAAAAAGATCGGACGCACCGGTGTTTCCACCTCCGGCGAGGTCAATGAACGCTTGGTTCGTCAACTTGCAGAAAAGGAGCAAAAAGAAAAGGAAAAAATTCTTGAAAAACAGAAAAAGCAAAACGGTGGTCAGAAAGGTTTGTTTGTAAAACTCATGCGTCGGGTATTTACAAGCGAATATGTAGAAGATCAACCGGAGGAGATCTATCGATCGAAAGGGTCGATTGATCGCCCGATGCTCGTTCTTATTCTCGCTTTGACTTGTATTGGCTGTCTTACAGTATTTTCCGCATCCTATGCATATGCAGAGAGCAAGACCGGTGACAGTTATTTCTACATCAAAAAGCAATTAATATATTGTTTTGTTGGTGTTGTCTTCATGATCGGGATTTCTTTTCTTGATTACAGATGGATGCGCAAATTCACGCCCTATGGTTTTGCCGTGGGTTGTGTGCTTCTTGTTTTGGTATTGGTCATGGGCGTCGCTTCCGGTGCCGCACAGCGTTGGCTACAACTCGGATCGCTGTCTTTTCAACCGTCAGAGACGATGAAATTGGGACTGGTGATGATGCTTGCATGGTATTTCAGTCTTGATAAAGTCGAGCGAAAGGTTGGAACAGGCAGACCGCGTACTGATATTTACGGTACGATCATTCCGTTAATCATTGTGGGTATGGTTTGTGCACTGGTTATGATGGAAAAGCATTTATCCGGCACGATCATCCTATTTGTCATTGGGATCATCGTTATCTTTGCAGCCGGAGGCAGATGGTGGATCCTTGCTGCGATCGTCGGACTGTTTGGTACTGCCGTGATCTTGATGATTAAGTTTGAACTCATCGGTTATATTACCGAGCGTTGGGAACTGTGGCTCCATCCTGAAAACTTTTCAGAGCAAGATGAAGCATGGCAGACTTTGCAGAGTCTATACGCTGTCGGATCGGGCGGCATCTTCGGCGTTGGTTTCGGACAGTCGATACAAAAACATCTTTTTGTTTCTCAGCCGCAAAATGACTTCATTTTTTCGATTTTTTGTGAAGAACTTGGTATGGTGGGTGCTGTTGCGGTGATCGTCCTGTTTTTGATATTTGTATGGCGTGGTATTGTGATTGCCAGACGTGCACCGGATACTTTTTCACGATTGACGGCTCTTGGCATTGTTTCGAAAGTCGGATTGCAGGCGCTGTTGAACATTGCGGTGGTGACCAACGCGATTCCCAATACCGGCGTTTCTCTGCCGTTTTTCTCATATGGGGGAACAGCGCTCTTGATTCTCTTTGCGGAAATGGGGGTATTGCTCTCTATTTCAAGGTATTCTTACTTAAAAGTCAAATAACATTTTAGTGGGGGATCTATAATGAAGATCATTTTATCGGGCGGCGGAACGGGCGGACACGTCAATCCGGCATTGGCGATCGGTGATGCTGTTGCAAGACATGTTCCGGAAACGGAACTTCATTATGTCGGCACGCCTTTCGGCATTGAAAATAAGTTGGTTCCCGATCGGTATATCATGCATCATATTGAGATCAAAGGACTTCGGCGTAGTCTTTCACCGAAGAATATTAAGGTGGCTTATTTAACACTGACATCCTTTATCAAAGCCAAGAAGCTGTTAAAAGAACTGCGTCCGGATGCGGTGATTGGGACAGGCGGATATGTTTGTTGGCCGATCTGTGCAGCAGCTTCTTTGGTCGGAATACCGGTGTATTTGCATGAGTCGAATGCTGTACCCGGCTTTGCGGTGAAGATGCTTGAAAAGAAGGCGGATGTGATCTTTGTGAATTTTGCGGAGAGCGGAGAACTACTGCCACACGCGAAAAAAATCGTACATGTAGGAACGCCACTCCGAGAGCAATTTTATACACTTACGAAGGAAGAAGCGCGCAGAACTTTGGAAATTCCCGATAAATATCAAAGGATCATTCTTTCTTTCGGAGGTTCGCTTGGCGCAGCAGTGCTGAATGAACGCATTTTGGAGATGATGGCGTGTTACGGTAAGGAGCACCCGGAGATCTTGTTTTTACACGCGACCGGTGCATCGGGAAAAGAAAAGTTTATGGCGGCATTTAGAGAACAAGGACTTGACCGCTATGAAAACCTTTCCGTTAGTGAATATATCTATGATATGCCGGTCTGTATGGCGGCGGCAGATCTTGTCATCTGCCGTTCGGGTGCAATGACGCTTTCCGAACTTGCGGTATTGAAAAAGCCATCGATCCTCATCCCTTCACCCAATGTAACCAACGATCAGCAGACTAAAAACGCACGACTGTTCGCCGAAAAAGGTGGAGCGATCCTGTTACGCGAATGCGATATGACGGAAAACAGCCTGTCCGATGCACTTGAAAAACTGTTTGAAGACCGTGAGACACTTCGTGCGATGTCAGATATCGTCGCAACTTTTGCAGTACGCAATGCGGAAGAAGTGATCGTGCGGACGATCCTTGAAAATAACGGAAAATAAAAAAGCGGAGAGACTCTGCGGAAAGGAAAAGGATGAACGACTACCGCGAATATGATCAGTCGGAAGAAGTGGAAGCGAAAGAGTTTGCACAACAGCTCCGTAAAAAAGAAAAAAGCAGAAACAAAGTGATGCTTCTCACGGCAGTTGCAGTGGGCGCGGTCATTCTTCTGATCATCTTTCTTCTGCTTAATTATTTGCTTTGGGATGTCCGAAATGTCAGTGTTTCCGGTTGTACTGTTGTGGATGTGGAGCAGGTCATTTCGATTGCGGAGCAGTACCGTGGAAAACCGTTGCTTTTTGTCAATTCCAACGTGATCAGAGAGGAATGTCTTCTTTTGAGCCACAGCTTTTCCGATATTTCGATCGAAAAACGCTTTCCAAATACCTTGGTGGTCAATGTTTCGGAGGAAGAACCTCTGTTTTACGGCAGTTATCCGGTGGAGGAGGGCAGAGTGCTTTACTTTTTAACGGCAAAGAGTATGAAGGTGCTGTCAATTTCCGATTCGAAAGAAGAACTGCTCGCGGGATACTCCGAAGTTACTGCACTCAAATTGCCGGAGATCGCGTATTGCGTTGTTGGCGAAAAAATACGTTTTGTTGATGAAACGAACGGAAAGGTACTTCCCGATGTCATTGAAATGATCAAGAACAGTGGTTTTGGCAGGGAACTTGCCTATATTGATTTTTCATCACGGTTTAATATCTGTTTTTTCGGCGGAATCCGCGCAGATGGCATTGATGCGCCCCGTTATGAAGTACGGCTTGGGAGCAGAAAGGAACTCGCTAAAAAACTGACTTTTGCCGGTGGAATTTTAGAGGAACTCGCATCGGATTTTGTGGGAATTATTTCCGTGGAAGATCCTGATTCGGGCTATGCTGACCCGGAATGAACGTATTTTTGTAAATTTTTTGTTAACATTTGCGTGAACTCTTGAAAAAAAGCGTAGAATATTATACAATACACATACAGTTTTTAAGTTTAAAATTCATGAATAATAAAAATAAAGAAGATGCAGGAGGGCGTGATATGCCGATGGAGATGCAAGAACAGTTTGAAAGCACACTTGTAAAGATCAAAGTAGTAGGTGTCGGTGGCGGCGGTAACAATGCCATTAACAGAATGATAGAATCAGGCATCAAAGGCGTGGAATTTGTTGCCATCAATACCGATAAGGCAGCTCTCGGCAAGTCTCTTGCTTCCTATAAGGTTGCGATCGGTGAAAAACTCACCAAGGGACACGGCGCTGGTGCGAACCCCGATGTAGGTGCACGCGCGGCAGAAGAAAGCGTAGAAGATCTGACAGCAGCTCTTTCCGGCGCTGATATGGTATTTATTACCGCCGGTATGGGTGGCGGTACAGGTACGGGTGCGGCTCCGGTCATTGCAAAGATTGCGAAAGATATGGGAATTTTGACCGTTGCAGTTGTTACGAAGCCGTTCGATTTTGAGGGCAAGAGAAGACTTCAGCAGGCTGAGATCGGCATCAAGAATCTGAGAGAGACCGTTGACTCGCTGTTGGTCATTCCCAATGAAAGACTGAAGCAGATCTCCAACACCAGAATTACCTTCCTCAATGCATTCAGCGAAGCGGACAATGTCCTTAAGCACGGTGTGCAGTCGATATCCGACCTGATCTGCAACATCGGTGTCATCAATTTGGACTTTGCGGATGTTACCACGATCATGAAGGATGCAGGCTATGCGCATATGGGTGTTGGCGTTGCACAGGGCAAGGACAAGGCAGATCAGGCGGCAAAGGCTGCCATCAGCAGTCCGTTGCTTGAGACCTCCATTGAGGGTGCAAGAGGACTGCTTATCAATATTACGGCTTCTCCCGATATTTCACTTGAAGAAATTGATATTGCTTCTCACTTGATCTCCGATGAGGCGCATCCTGATGCCATCATTATTTGGGGTTCGATCATTGATCCCACCCTTGAAGATGAGATGCGTATTACCGTGATCGCTACAGGGTTTGACGGCAACAACAAATATACAAAACCTGCGACAAAAGAGGCAGAGGTATCTGCCCCTACAGCGGAAATGCCTGCCAAGGAAAAGCCTGTAACAGTTTCGAATGCGGACACACCGGAGAGCGAAGGTTTCTCGGATGATGAGTTCGATCAACTGCTTTCCATGCTCAATAAGAACAAAAAATAAACATAACCGGACAACGGGGTTGTTGCCGCAAGCAACGACCCCGTTTTTTCTCAAAAGGAAGATCTATGAAGACAGTATTGATTACCGGCGGTGCGGGCGGCATCGGAAAGGCACTGATTGCTGCATTTGATGCTGCAGACTATCGGGTGTTTTACAGCTATCACCGCCAAAAAACGGAGCAGAAGAATGCAATAGGATATTATTGCGATCTATCGGAAATTTCCTCCGTGAAAGCGCTTGTTACTGCAATTAAGGCGGATGGATATCTTCCAGATGTGATTGTCAACAATGCGGGACTTGCGCATACTTCTCTTTTTCAAGACCTTACCGATGCGGATTGGATGTCTGTACGAACAGTCAATTTGGATGCCCCGATGGCGATCGTAAAAAGTTTTTTGCCGGAGATGATCAGAAGGAAAAGCGGCGCAATCATCAATATTTCCTCAATGTGGGGACAAGTCGGAGGATCTTGCGAAGTAGGATACAGCGCCGCAAAAGCGGGATTGATCGGCTTTACAAAAGCGTTGGCAAAGGAGATCGGCCCGTCCGGTATTACCGTCAATTGCATTGCACCCGGTGTGATTGATACCCCAATGAATGCGCACCTCACGGTCGAAGATCTTGCTTTGCTTGCAGACGAAACACCGATGGGAAGATTGGGCAAGCCTGAGGAGGTGGCCGATCTTGCGGTTTATCTGGCAAGTGGGCAGGCAACTTTCATCACAGGGCAGGTACTTGCCGTTAATGGTGGTCTGGTCGTATAAACGGTGGCGTTTTTTCTGCCGATGCACATGCGGACAGATACCCGATCAATTCTTCTTTACCCATCCCGGTGCTTTCTTTCCTCAACTTGTCCTGTTCTTTTTTGGGCAAAGAATGAAAATAAAGATACGCGGCGCGATTCTTTGACAGCGCGCATTCGAATAGATCGGGCGGATCTCCAAAATAATAAAAACTTCTAAATTTCATAATACCTCACATTCCCATACAGTATTTCCTGATGATCGAAAATAAATGCTTGATCTTCCGGAAAAAATCGTGTATAATGAATAAAAGTATTTAAAAGAAAGGATCTTCAAATGAAAAAAGTGATCTCAATCATTGCGGGCATTTTGATTGTTCTTGCCCCGACCATTGCGTTGGCGACGCTGTGGTTGTATCTTGAAACGGTAGAACCAACGCTGATGGAGGCTGAGATCGTCAGCGGAGTGCTGTCAAATGACGGGGAAGGTGCCGTTTCATATCAAAAGGGAGATGCTTTTTTTGAATTGTTTCTTGCCATGCATGGAACAGACGGACAAGATCAGCCCATCCCGACCGCCAGCCTGCCGGAAGAAGCACTTTCCTACAGCAAGTATAAGATGATCTATACCGATTCGAACGATATGCGGTATTCTTATACTTACTATATTTCAGAGAATGCAGACAAATGCTATTTTGTGGACGAGCGTCAGCGCACTTATACCATATCGAAAAATCCGGCTGAAGCTTTTTTGAATTCCGATTATGCAGAGGAAGTGTACAGTATGTCTTCCTTCCCCAGTTTGATGGTAAACGGTGTGTCGTTGCAGCCTTATACCGTGGATTGGAACTATAAAACGATCGGCGGTACGCTCAAAAAGGCATCATGCTCTTACAAGGATAAGGATATTTCATCGGTCTTAGACAGTTTTTTCGTTGCTTTTGAGCCGATATTTTCTCTGTTGCCTGATGAGATTATTTTGAATGTTACCAATAAAGCGACAGGAGAGGAACTGTACAAAGGAGATATCGAGGGCTTCGAAGATTTTCAGTTAGATGGATTTGTAGATGTTAGTGTGGACATGAGCGTTATTTGGAAAAATGATGAGAAAGCGACTTGTGCAGGTTCCGCCAATTATTTTTTTGATGGTCGACTGTTCGGCAAATCTGCGTTCAAACTGAATAAGACTGAAGCAACCTGCGGTGATGTGGTGATCTTGACGGCATATAATGTGATAGATGCAAGTGACATCACAGTGGAATTTGCTCCTGAACTGAACTATACACCGGTATTCTACCCGACTGGGGACAACAGTTGGCAGGCGCTTTTGCCGCTGTCCTATGACTTGGTTTCTTCCAAGACAGATTATATCATCACCATGACTACATCGACTTGCAGTGACATCAAACTGCTTTCAGTAAAGCCGATGGCAGCAGGCTCAGTCGTAAAGCACTGGTCTCCGGATGGCTATAAATTGCTCTCTTCAGAATCGACCAGGCAGGCGTTGGTGGATGCATTGAAGATCATTGCGCTTGCTCCTTCCAAAACGACTTTTGCCGGTGGAAAATGTGTCGCACCGACCGATACCACTTATGCGATGAAAGCGACATTTGGCGATACCGTGACGATTACCGGAAGCGGTGAGACTGTTAAATATGTTTGTCTCAACAACTTCTATGCCGCTGTGCCGGGACCGAGTGATGCCGATGGGGACGGGAACAGAGAACCCGGTAATACAACGAGTGTTTTTGCTATGCTTCCCGGAACGGTGGTCTACAAAGGGCAGTTATCACTTACCGGCAGGGTTGTCGCCATTGATCATGGCAGTGGAATGATCAGTTGGTATTACAATCTTTCTCCCGATATTGCTGTCTCAGTTGGAGACACAGTGGAAGCAGGAGCCTTTCTTGCGCATGTTGCGGACGGTGGTGTCAATGAACATGAGTACAACCATCTGTTCAATGTCGGCATTACAGTGAATGGTGTGCCGGTCAATATCAATAGCCTTTTGAAGGATGGATTATATCCTGCAAAATAATATTGACAGACCTTGACTGCAAAAATGCCGTCAAGGTCTGTTTTGGTTCTCATTTGCATACAATGGGAATAAATAAAAAGGTGGATGATCTATGAAAAAATGGCTTGCACTCCTTCTTTCCGTTCTCGTTTTGATCGGCAATTTTTCCGGTTGTCAAAAGCAAAAAAGTGAAGAGCAACAATTAGTCGAAGAGATAAAAAATGTTTTGGAATGCGATTTTTCGGGCTGTGAGGTGCTGTTATTCGACAGAATGGAGATCGGTGGTGAAAGTGAACTGTTTTCCACGTTGTATCGCAGTGAAAAACTTCCACTTGAAATGCGCTCTGTCTCTACGGCAATCTGTTTTCTTTCAAAGAGAGATGACGGTTTTGAAATACAGCTATTAAAAGCAAAACATCTTTCTGAGCGTCCTGCTGTAGAATTGCTTTTGCGCAGGCGCTTGGATGTGTTGCAGTCGGCGGATATGCGCAGATACATGGGGGAAGATTATAGGCGTTATCTTGCTTCTGCGGCGGTCTATTGTTACGGGAATTGGGTGATTTTTCTCGCTACGGGGGAGAATGACACAGTACTTGAAAAACTGAAAAGATTGTTATGATGCAAAATTGTATCCGTGAACTGATACTTGAATAAATAATGTACTTTGTTGCCAAAATTGTTCCGCTATAGCATGTAGAGGAGCAATTTTGATTATCGCGAATGAGGAACGTGCCTCTACCGTTGTGGAAATAAACGGTATCTGCTTCAGGTCAAAGCACTCGACTATGTGAATCTGAATATAGATTGATTGCAAGAGATGATTGTGGAAAACCAATCCTCGGCATCGGGCGTGATGACCGAGATCGAGGAAAAGATGCTGTCCGCAGGATACAGCCATCTCAATGTCAAGGGTACTATAATATCCCGAGTGTAGAGGTAATTCGCTGACTACCGATAAAAACGATGAAAAGAATCTATGTCGTTTTATGCGATCTTCCTTTGAAAAAGACAGTTCAGAAAGTGGTGGGCAAATAAAATCCAATATGGATAATGGAGATCTCTCTATAAATGACGAACAGCGGGTAGCACAATTACGACCGGATGGGATTTGGGATGGTGGTTGATGATTGGCATCGTTATCGAGAAATAGATAAAGAATCACCAATCCTACTTAAGGCTGTCTTCCTCTGTTTTGCGCATTTGAACCTCTGCACAACCAAATATCAGCCACCGCAGCGCATAGGAAACTAAAAATTCTATGCGTTTTTTGCTACCATCAAGCAGGTCGTTTCGAGAATTTTTTCCAAATGGTCTGCTTTTTTAATTTTACGACAAAGGAGAAATTTTATGATTTTTGACACCTAATACTCCGAAGAAGAGATCACAAAACTCATGTCCCGTAAGGCAAGCGGATGCCCAATACCTTTTGGTAAAGAACATCCGCTTTTTCGTCCTATCTTAATGAGACGGTCACTTTGATCTTATTTTCCTTCAACCATTGTTCTGTACGATAGCCTTGCCGCTTCCGATGAGATGGTGCAGTGCAGCAGATAGGTAGGTATATCGAGCAACAGTGTATCTGTTAAGGAGAGCATTTTGAAAAGACGGTTGGGATCTTTCGGATATAGGATCTGTTTTAAGGCGTAATCGGAGGCTTCCTTTGGATTTAGGGGGGTGATCTTGTTCGCATTGCCGCGCGCAAGGAAACAGATGCCTGCCAAAGGCGCAGAGCGATTTTGCTGCCAGCCTTCCTTGCCTGCCCATGGCGTGCCGTATACTGTAAAGATGCCGTTTTTGTATCTCAAGATTGGCTTGTCACCATTGATGATGGTGACTTTATTTTTGTATTCCTGCATTAAAAGGCGAAGATGTGTGCTTTTTCCGATGCCGCTGGGTGCAGAAAACAGATATGCCTTCCCGTTTATATCAATTGCTACGCTGTGAAAAAGAAATGCATCATACTCCGGCAGATGCATACAGATCGCGCGGTAGACGCAAACGCTTTCCGCATAACCGCGCAAGTCCGGATAGTCTTTGATCTCATCCGAGCTGAGCGCGATCGTTTTGTCAATCTCCTCTTCGCTTGCAAAAACAGAAAGATCTTCCGGCGTTTCGGGTGGAAGGATATAGTCGATGCACTGTAGTTCAAGATATCGATATCGGTTTTCGATAGCGATGACCATATCTGCCAACTTAATCTTGATCATTTTGCAGACTCCTTTTCCGTATGTTTT